>JBJECJ010000031.1:0-14743 GCA_051870955.1 Paludibacteraceae bacterium
ACGTAGGATATACGTAAGATATACGTAGGATATACGTAGGATATACGTAGGATAATAGGGAGCATATACTGACCTTGAACTGCTTTCGACCTGCCGATTTGCTTTCCCAAAATAGGCAATGCCCTCATAATTCATAATTCTTAATTCATAATTAGCAATGCAAGCATTAACTGCCACGAACTTCTCTTTCCCCAATCAAACAGGGGTGTACCACGGCAAAGTACGTGATGTGTATTTCATCGGCGAAGACCGTCTCGTGATGGTCGCTACCGACCGTATCTCGGCGTTTGATGTTATCCTGCCCAAGGGTATCCCCTTCAAAGGGCAGATTCTCAACCAGATAGCCGCTAAGTTCCTCGATGCTACCACCGACATTGTCCCCAACTGGAAGCAGGCTACCCCCGACCCGATGGTAACGGTCGGCATCCGCTGCGAAGGTTATCCCATTGAGATGATTGTGCGCGGCTACCTCTGCGGCTCCGCATGGCGTGCCTACAAGAGCGGCGTGCGCGAAATCTGCGGCGTGCGTCTGCCGGAGGGCATGCGCGAGAACGAGCAGTTCCCCACACCCATCATCACCCCCACCACCAAGGCGGAGATTGGCACCCACGACGAGGACATCTCCCGCGAGGAAATCATCGCCCGCGGCTTGGTGCCCGCTGACGAATACGCACAACTGGAGAAGTACGCCCTCGCCCTCTTCCAACGCGGGCAGGAGATAGCCGCCAAGCAGGGACTTATCCTCGTGGATACCAAGTACGAGTTCGGCAAACACAACGGGCAAATCCTGCTCATGGACGAGGTACACACGCCCGACTCCAGCCGCTACTTCTACGCCGAGGGCTACCAAGAGCGTTTCGAGGCAGGCGAGCCCCAAAAACAACTCAGCAAGGAGTTCGTGCGCGAGTGGCTGATGGACAACGGTTTCCAAGGCAAGGACGGGCAACAGGTGCCTGAGATGACCGATGAGGTGGTGGCAGGCATCACCAACCGCTACGTAGAACTCTACGAACATATCGTAGGAGAGAAACTCACCCTCGACCACGCAGACGAAGACCTCTCCACCCGCATAGAGAAGAATATACTCAACTATTTAGGATAGGACCCACCCCTTCCCTCCCTACAAGAGGGAGGGGGTAAATTTGTTTGGTATAGCAGGAAGTCGTGCATAGCCCCGAAGGGGCGAAATAGATTAGCGTAGGGGCTCGCCCCTACGGAAAAGATGCACCGAAAAAGCAAGCCCCGTAGGGGCGGCATAACTCAATTTGTTTCCATGGTCGAAACTAATAAGTCTTTTATCCTTTATCTTTCCCGATAAATCGGGATGCAAGCCTCAGCGAGCAACAGCGAGCGGTCCTTAATCATTTATCCAAACAACACTAATGAGTCTTTTATCCTTCATCCTTTATCCTTCATCACAATCATGGCAGGTTTCTTTGGAGAAGTGTCCACGGCATCGTGTGTAACGGATGTGTTCTACGGCACTGATTATCACAGCCATCTGGGCACACGCCGCGCCGGAATGGCGACCTTCGACCCCGAGAACGGGTTCAAACGAGTAATCCACAGCATTCAGAACTCGCCCTTTCGGACGAAGTTCGAGGATGAGTTGGCGGGCTTTCACGGCAATGCGGGCATAGGTATCATCTCCGATACCGATGCGCAACCCCTGCTCTTCAACTCCCACTTGGGGCGCTTCGCCGTCAGTACGGTCGGCAAAATCAACAATGCCGAAGAACTGGTGGAGCACCTCTTGCAGGAGAGTATGCACCTGAGCGAGTTCAGCAGCGGGCGTATCAACCCCACCGAGTTGGTCGGACTGCTCATCGTGAAAGGCAAGGACTTCGTGGACGGCATAGAGAATGTCTATCGCTTGATTCAAGGCTCTTGCAGCATTCTCCTGCTGACGGAGAACGGTATCATCGCTGCCCGCGACAAGATGGGACGCACTCCCATCGTGGTGGGAAGTCGGCAGGGCGCAGACGGCGCGAGTGCCTACGCCGTAGCGAGCGAGACCACTGCCTTCTGCAACCTCGGTTTCCGCACCGAGCATTTCCTCGGTTCAGGCGAAATCGTGCGTATCTCAGCCGACGGCATGGAGGTGCTGCGCCAACCGAATGAGGAGATGCAGATTTGCTCCTTCCTGTGGGTGTACTATGGTTTCCCCACCAGCGACTACGAGGGGCGCAACGCCGAGCAGGTGCGCAATGCCTGCGGCTACCTCATGGGCAAGACCGACCCCATCGAGGTGGACTGCGCTTGTGGAATCCCCGACTCGGGTATCGGCATGGCGGTGGGCTATGCAGCAGGTAAGGGAGTGCCCTACCAACGTGCTATCTCCAAATACACACCCACATGGCCGCGCTCATTCACCCCCTCCCGACAAGAGATGCGCGACCTCGTGGCGAAGATGAAACTCATCCACAACCAATCAATCCTCAAAGACAAGCGCGTCCTTTTCTGCGACGACTCCATCGTGCGCGGCACCCAACTCAAAGACAACACCGCCTGCCTGAAAGAGGCGGGTGCGAAAGAGGTGCACATGCGCATCGCCAGCCCCCCGCTCTTCTACGGCTGCCCCTTCCTGAACTTCACCGCTTCCAAGTCGGATATGGAACTCATCACCCGCCGTTTCATCGCGGAGTTCGAGGGACAAGAGGCTGCCAACGACCCCGAGCGCATACGCGCCTATACGATAACCGACTCGCCGGAGTACAACCGTCTGGTGCAGGCAATAGCCGACCGTTTCCATCTCAACTCGCTGAGATACACCAAGTTGGAAGACCTGATACAAGCCATCGGTCTCCCCAAGTGCAAGGTCTGCACCCACTGCTTCGACGGCACCAGCCACTTCTGATGATTCACAATGCGCTCATAATTCATAATTCTTAATTCTTAATTAAACCCATGGGTTTCGATAACGAGAAATACATCCGCATTCAGTCGGAGCATATCAAAGAGCGCATTGCGCAGTTCGGCAACAAACTATACCTTGAGTTGGGCGGTAAGTTGTTCGACGACTACCATGCTAGCCGTGTGCTGCCGGGCTTCCTGCCCGATAGCAAGTTGGCGATGCTCACCCAGTTGCGCGACACGCTGGAAATAGTGATTGTCATCTCTGCGCTCGACATAGAGAAGAACAAGGTGCGCCAAGACCTCGGCATCACCTACGACGAAGACGTGCTCCGCCTGCGCGACGAGTTTATGCAGCGCGGTTTCATGGTCTCGTCGGTGGTCATCACCCACTACAACGGGCAGAAATCCGCCGACGCCTACCGCCAACGCTTGGAGCGACAGGGTATCACCACCTACTACCACTATACCATCGAGGGCTACCCCCACAACGTCGAACTCATCGACTCCGAGGACGGCTACGGCAAGAACGACTATGTGCAGACCACGCGCCCGCTGGTGGTGGTAACCGCCCCGGGACCGGGCAGCGGAAAGATGGCAGTCTGCCTCTCCCAACTCTACAACGAGCACGCCCGCGGACGCGAGGCAGGCTATGCGAAGTTCGAGACCTTCCCCGTCTGGAACCTGCCGCTCAAGCACCCCGTGAACATCGCCTACGAGGCGGCTACGGCTGACCTCAACGATGTGAACATGATTGACCCCTTCCACCTCGAGGCGTATGGCAAGACCGCCATCAACTACAACCGCGACATCGAAATCTTCCCTGTGCTGGACGCGCTCTTCACGGGCATCTACGGACACAACCCCTATAAGTCGCCCACCGACATGGGCGTGAACATGGTGGGCTTCTGTATCACGGACGATGCCGCCTGCTGCGAGGCAAGCAAGCAGGAAATCATCCGCCGCTACTACAACGCCCTCAACGACTTCGCCCTCGGTACGGGCAGCGAGCAGGAGGTGAACAAGATTGCCTTGCTCTTCAAACAGGTGGGTATCAACAGCGCCTACCGCAAGGTAACCGTTGCCGCCAAAGAGCGCCGCGAGCAGTCGCTCGGCGTGGCTTCGTCGGCTATCGAACTGCACGACGGCACCATCATCACCGCACAGGCGAGCGACCTGCTCGGCTCCAGTGCCGCGCTGCTGCTGAATGCCACCAAACACCTCGCGGGCATCGACCACGATGTGAAACTCATACCACAAGAGATGCTCACGCCTATCCAGCACACCAAGATAGCCTACCTGCGCGGTCGAAACCCCCGCCTGCATACCGACGAGGTGCTTATCGCCCTCTCCGTCCTCAGTCTCCACGACGAGAACTGCCGCCGCACGCTCGAGGCTTTGCCCCAACTAAACGGCTGCCAGGTGCACTCCACCGTCATGCTCTCGGAGGTGGACCGCAAAATCTTCCGCAAGTTAGGCATAGACCTCACCTGCGACCCCGTGAAAAAGTGATACAATTAAGAGGCATCGGAATTGGGTTTCAGAGCATGGGCATGTTAATTATTAATTGTTAATTAAGACTATGGTTATCATCCTCGATCTCGGCGGCGTACTCATGCGCCACAATATGCCGGAATGTCTGGCACGTTTTGAGCGCCTTCTCGGCAAAGAGCAGATGGCGCAAGTGCTTGGGCTGCAATCCAATGCGGAGGGCACGCTTGACAGCCTTGTGGACAAGTACGAGAAAGGCGACATCTCCACCGATGAGTTTGTCGGCACTATCCTTGCGCACTCCCGCGAAGATGCTACCCGCGAGGAGGTGGTCGCTGCATGGAACAGCATGCACGGCGGTATCCCCGAAGACCGACTGCAACTGATTCGGCAGTGGGCAGACGCGGGGCACCATCTCTATATGCTGAGCAACAACAACGACCTGCATTGGCACCATGTCTTCGTCCACTACGACCTCTCCATGTTCCGCCACTGCTATGCCTCCCACCTGCTCCACTTGGCGAAGCCCGACCCCCGTATCTACCAAACCGTTGACCAAGCCATCCGCAAGCAGGAGGGTAATCAACCCTTCTATTTCGTGGACGACCTCGAAGCCAACCGCCTCCCCGCCGAGCAACTCGGCTGGCAAACCTTCGCCTCCCTCGACGAACTGGCACCGATAGTGAAATGAGACGGCATTTTCAATAAACTCAAAACTCACACGCGCGCGTACCATACTTATTAGGGAACTTCGTTCTCTGTCTTTCTCGTACTCCCAAATAGTACAATTATTAAGATTTCGCCGCCGTCCTCCCGCTGTTGCACGCTTGCGTATTTTTCGCGGGTCTCTCGCGGGTCGGTAGCGGGTTGTCAGCAAGGCAATCCTACACATGAAATGTACGATTGTTTAGGTTTCCTGTCCACAACCCTTTCCCTACAAGGTGTGCAAGAGGAGGCATATGCCGAACTCAAGTGAAAATGAACGGTTACACCGCCGAGTGTGAGAAGGAAAATATGAAAGATTTATTTGCATATTTCGCAAAATTGTTGTATCTTTGCCGCGGTTTTAAGTATGGATACAGCCGTTGCACATATCGCCGTTTTCGTCTCAGGCGAGGGAACAACTTTGCAAGCCCTGCTTGACTGTCAGCAGGCGTGCCATTATCAGGTCTCGCTGGTGGTGGCGAATAGGGAGTGTGGGGCGCTGGCGCGGGCTTCTCGGGCAGGGGTTCCTACACTATTGAGCCGCGACTGGGAGGAGATAACGGGGCGGCTGCGAGAGGCGGGAGTCGGGCTGATTGTGCTGGCGGGCTACTTGGCTATCATCCCCGAGGCGGTGTGCGAGCAATGGGCAGGCAGGATGATAAACACCCATCCCTCGCTGCTGCCGAAGTTCGGCGGGAAAGGGATGTACGGCAGGCGCGTGCATGAGGCGGTAATCGCCGCAGGCGAACGCGAGACAGGCTGCACGGTGCACTACGTGAGCAGCACGGTGGACGGCGGAGACATCATCGCCCAAACACGAGTGCCTGTGCTCATAGACGACACCCCCGACACCCTCGCGGCGCGCGTGCAGGCGGCGGAACGACAATTGCTGCCACAAGTAGTAGACCAACTAAGCACCACCCCCATAATTCGTAATTCGTAGATCGTAATTCGTAAATCCTGATGTTTTCTTTTCCCATATCATTGCTATTAGCCCTTGCGCTGCTGATTATCATCGCGTTGGCGGCTTACTCGTCTTGGAGCAAAATGCGCATCTGTCGCCACCCTCTGACGGCGGCGGTGCTGCTGCTGGTGTTCGCCATCGTGAACGCCATTGAGGGGACATGGGCACTCGGGCTGCAACACTCGTGGACGATGTATATCATTGTCATCCTCCTGCTTTTCTCGCTCGGGTTGGCGATAGCGCATAAGGTGCAGAAGACGGCAAGCAAGGCACTCTGCCTGCCTACCCGCAAAGAGCGTGAGCAACTATGGCTGCAGAAGATGCCGTTCTTGCTCTTGCATGCGGGTATCTTCCTCGTCTTGTTCGGCGGCTTCTTCGGCGCGCCCGACAGAGAAGACGGGCAGGTGCTGCTCGAATACGGCGTGCCCACCCATACCGCCTACCAAGCCAATGGCGAGATGTTGCCGCTGCCGTTTGAAATGCAGATAGATACGTTCTATATCGATTTCTATGCAGACGGACGAAGCCCCAAGCAGTTCACCACCCGCTTCACGATTTGCGGAATCGGGGAGAAAGCTTCTGCTGCCAAACTGACCACCGCGGTGAACCATCCCTGCTCGTATCGCGGCTACCATTTCTACCAGAGCAACTACGACCCCGTGCGCGGCGAATACAGCGTGCTGAAGGTGGTGCGCGACCCTTGGATAGCCCTCGTGTGGATAGGTATCGTCCTGCTGGCGATAGGCGCATGCTGGCAGACGACGCGCCAATGGAAAGCACACTGGGGATGGTGGCTGGCAGTGGGCGTAGTAACCATCGCCTTCACAGTCATTACCCTCGCCAAAATCAACTTCGGCACCCTCATGCCCGCCCTCCGCAGCGCGTGGTTCATACCACACATAGGCGTGTATATGATAGCCTACTCCCTCCTCGCCGTCGCGTCTATCTTAGGCATTATTATGCTTGTTAACTTGAGCCTGAACAAGTTTGACAACACCAAGTTGCACCACCTGCTGATGGGATTGCTGCAAACCTCTTCTTGTCTGTTGCTCATGGGTATGCTCTGCGGGGCAGTGTGGGCGAAACAGGCGTGGGGCGACTACTGGACGTGGGACCCGAAGGAATGCTGGGCGTTGGCGACATGGATGCTCACGCTCATAGGGATGCACCTCAAGACAAAGAGCCAAGAACCCAAAGACAAAAGGACCATGCAAGTGCTGCTGGTAGTCTTCGTGCTGCTGAGTTTTGCCGCCATGCAGATGACATGGTATGGAGTAAACTACCTCCCCTCGGCAGAGGTCAGTCTGCATACGTATGGGAGATAAAGGATGAAAGACTAAATAGTTCCGACTCTGAAAACTGACCACTGACCACTACCCACTGACCACTCAACATTCAACTTCATACAAACTAACAAAACAAAAACACCATGACAACAAAAACAAAGAAAGTGCTGTACATCCTCCTTGCGGTGGTATTGCTTGGTATTGCAGGCTATGCCATCTATGGGCATTGTGCACACAACCGCATCCCCGCGGATGCCGGTCAAGAGGAGCAAGTGATGGCGGTATTGCAGAACAACAACTGCTTCGCCTGCCACGCTGCCGCTCCCGAGTTACCCTTCTACGCTTCGTTCCCCGTCATCGGTCCGATGATGGACGAGCATGTGCTCCATGCGCAGCGTTTCACCGACCTGAAGGCGGCTACCGCTGACCTCGCCGCCATCACCGAGCCCGAGTTGGCGAAACTGGAGTACAGCGTGCTGACAGGTAGCATGCCTATCCACCAGTATCGCATGATTCACTGGGGCACAGGGCTGAACAACAAAGAGAAAGCCGTGCTGCTGCAGTGGATTGCCGACGTGCGCGCCGCTCGCTTCAGCAACGGTCTGTCGGCTGCCGAGCATGCCAACGAGCCCCTGCAAGCCCTGCCCGCCTCCCTCCCTACGGACGCAGAGAAAGTGGCGCTGGGTGAGCGTATGTACAACGACCCGCGTATCTCGCTCGATGGCACCATCTCTTGTGCTTCCTGTCATATCCTGAACCAAGGCGGCGCTGACGAAGCCCACGAGCGTACCTCCGAGGGTATCTACGGACAGTTCGGTGGTGTGAATGCACCTACCGTTTACAATGCGTACTACAACGTGCAACAGTTCTGGAACGGTCGCGCTGCCGACCTGCAAGAGCAGGCTGCAGGTCCTCCCGTGAACCCCGTGGAGATGGGAGACCAGACCTGGGACGACATCGTAGCCCGCCTGCGCCAAGACAAAGCGCTCGTCCGAGAGTTCGAGCGTCTATACCCAGGTGAGGGACTTACGCAGAACACCGTTACGCTCGCCATTGCCGAGTTTGAGAAGACGCTGCTCACCCCCGACTGCGCTTTCGACCTGTGGCTGAAAGGCGATGCTAACGCGCTGACCGCCGAGGAGCAGAAAGGCTACGAGACCTTCAAGGAGTTGGGCTGCGCCACCTGCCACGTGGGCGTTATCGCCGGAGGACAGTCGTTCGAGTACCTGTCTATCTACGGCAACTACTTTGCTGACCGCGACACCGCGATTGCTTACTGTGCAGACGATGACGGTCTGAAAGGCTTCACGGGCAACGATGCCGACCTCCATAAGTTCAAAGTGCCGACGCTGCGCAACGTAGCCCTCACGCCTCCTTACCTCCACGACGGCTCGCAAGCCACACTCGAAGATGCTGTGCGCGCAATGGGCAGATACGAACTGAATAAGGAGATTAGCGACGCTGACGTAACCCTCCTCGTAGCCTTCATGCACACCCTCACAGGCAAACACGAGAAATTGCAATAAGTTCAGTTTTGAATTATGAATTATGAGCGCCATGCTCTGAAAAGTTGCTACACAATGCCCTCATAATTCCTAATTCCTAATTCCTAATTATAATGATTCTCCTCTCTCCTGCTCGCGACATCAGTGTCGCCAAAGCCGCTATCCAAGCAGGCGCGGACGCCGTCTATATCGGTGCTCCGCGCTTTGGTGCGCGGCAGGCGGCGGGCAACAGCCTTGATGACCTGCAGGCGCTGGTGCAGTACGCCCACACCTACGGCGTGCAGGTGCTGGTTACGCTCAACACCCTGCTGCGAGAGGAAGAGTATGCCGAGGCGGTGGAGATGGCGTGGGCGCTCTATCATATCGGTATAGATGCCCTTATCATCCAAGACCTGCGCCTGCTAACTTTCCGCCTACCGCCTATCCGTCTGCATGCCTCTACCCAGTGCGACAACCGCACCGCCGAGCAGGTGATACGCCTGCAAGAGTTAGGCTTTCGGCGCGTGGTGTTAGCCCGCGAACTGTCTATCAGCGAGATACGCGCTATCCGCGATACCGTGGTAGCCCACTCCGAAGCGCACGGGCAGACGCCCATCGAGTTGGAAGCCTTCGTCCACGGCGCACTCTGCGTCTCCTACTCGGGACGCTGCTACATGAGCGAGGTGCTGACGGGGCGCAGCGCCAACCGCGGCGCCTGCTCGCAGATGTGCCGTATGCAGTACGACCTGCTGGATGCGAATATGCAGGAACTCACGGACAACCAAGGCAAGCCCATCCACCAGCGTTACCTACTCTCCTTGCAGGACATGGACCGCTCTGCCCATCTGCAAGAACTCATCGACGCGGGTGTAACGACCTTCAAGATAGAGGGTCGCCTGAAAGACGCCGACTACGTAACCAACATCACCGCCTACTATCGGCAGAAGTTAGACCAGATTACCAACGCCGCTCAAGGAGGTGCGGTCTCCAGGCCGCACCCAATGGATGCAGGGGAAAGCGATGCAAACAACTATCCGGTCGATGGTGCGGCATGGAGACCGAACCTCCATGAACTCTCCACCCTCCACTATTCCTTCACACCTAATCCTGTCAAGACTTTCCACCGCGGCGGTATCGACTATTTCCTCCACGGGCGAACAGCGCACATGGCGAACTGGGAGACACCCAAGTCCACGGGCGAGTATATCGGGCAAGTAGCCGCCATCCGCAATGGTAAGATTCGCCTTACCCTACAAGACGGCATAGCGCTTCACAACGGCGACGGGCTATGCTTTGGCGACCAAGGCTTCAGTGTCAACGGCGTAGAAGGCGACTGGATTCTGCCCAACGCACTCCCGAAAGACCTGCGTGTGGGCGATAAAGTGTTCCGCAACCTTGATACGGCCTTTGTCAAGTCGCTCCGCTGTGAGCGGCGCATACCCGTGGACATCCTCTTCGCGGAGACCGACGACGGCTTCCGCCTGCGGATAGGAGATGCCGAGAAACAGTTTGCCTATGCCCAAGAACCTGCCAAGAACCCCGAGCGCGCCTTGCAAACCCTCCGCGATCAACTGACGAAGTTAGGCGACACTCCTTACGCTGTCCGCCAACTCACCCTCGACACCCGCCCCTACTTCCTCCCCATCAGCGTCCTCAACGCCTGGCGCAGGGAGGTGGTGGAAAATAAACTGCAAGACCCTCCCCAACCCGCAGAACCCCTCCAACTCCCCCCACAAAGGGGGAAAGAAAGTAAATTACCTTCGACTATAGAAACTAATCTTTCCCCCTCCCTTTGTAGGGAGGGACGGGGTGGGTCCTTGGAGCCGGAGAGGGTCTTAATGACCTGTCGCTACTGCCTGCTCCACGAGATGGGGCACTGCCGCAAGACAGCCCCGCTCCGCAACGAGCCCCGCTACCTCCGCCTGCGCAACGGCACCATCCTCCGCCTCCATTTCGACTGCCAACGCTGCGAGATGCGGATAATGAACAACGAAACAACCTCTTTCCTGAAACGGGTAGAGGCAAAACAAAATACTCTCAACTATCAAAACTAATCTCTCATTTCCCTCCCTTGCGGGGTCCCCGAAAAATCTCAGATTTTTGGGGTGTTCTTGTAGGGAGGGATAGGGAGGGTCCTACTCCCCCATGTTCCTCTTAGGTCTGATACTCTATCTCTCTGCGGGTGAGCCCATCTCGCCCGCCATCGACTCTGCCCGCGCGGTCTATGCCGCCTCCGGCGAGCGTACCACCATCTACCTTGCCCCGGGCAACTACGAGGGAGCACTCACTATCGACGTGCCCAGGCTGCGTCTTGTCAATGCCTCGCGCCGCCCGTCCATCGCCCTACGAAACGGCGGCGTGGACATCGACCCGCAGGCGGTACGCATCACGTCCTACTACGGGCACGGCTACCAATACGTCTCCATGGGCGACACCTTCAACTACGGCGGCAAACGCACCCGCCGATGGAACGCCTCCGTACTCGTTACCGCACCCGATTTCTACGCCGAGGGAATCATCTTCGAGAACTCGTTCAACCAATACATCTCCGCTGCCGAAGCCGCTGACACCCTTATCGACATCAGCCAAGCCAAGACCGACTGGACGGAGAAAGAGCGCCCCAAGCGGCAAATGCCCGTGCGCCCTAAGACCGTCGGCTCTACCGAGGTGCAGCAGAAGCGCTTTATCGAGCGGGCGGCAGCCATCTCCTTCACCGAGACTGCCACTAACGCCGTGCTCTGCAACTGCCGTTGTGTCGGACACCAAGACGTCTTCTACGGCGACCAAGGTGCCTCCGTCTATGTGGACGGCGGTATCCTCCAAGGCGGCGTGGACTTCATCTTCGGCGGACTGATGCTCGCTGTCCGCCGCGCCACTATCGTCATCAACGTGAGCGACGAGAAAGGCGACCGCTGCTACATCTCCGCCTCGCGCAACGACCCAGACGGCACCCACGAGACAGCCGATAAATACGGCAATCCCGCGCCCGGAGCAAACCCGCGCGGCATGCTCTTCTATCGCTGCCATATCCGCTTTGCCACTACCGACGAACTGGCGCACCCTGGCACTAACCCCGCTTATCTCGCCCGCCCGTGGCGCTGGTGGGGAGAGACCGTCTGGGCATACACCACGTGGGACGAAGGCTGCCTCGCGCCCGAAGCGTGGCACACCGGGCTCACCAAAGGCACCCCATGCCCGTATAGTTACGAATACCGCTCACAGGACCGCTCCGTTGGTCGCCCCGATTGGGTAACCATCCTCCGCCGTCCCCGCCTGCCCGACGGCACCAGAATCACCCCCCGCAAATGGCGACCAAAGCAATAACCTCCCCTTTACCCTCCTACAATGCGGGCAACTTTTTCGCGGGTCTATCGTAACATTATCGCGGGTCTATCGCGGGTCTATCGCGGGTCGGTAGCGAGTGTAGAGCCATAAACAACATGGCTCCATGTGTCGGCATAGAGTAGCGAAATCAGGTTTCTGAGAAAGGAGTAGATTAACGGCGCTTGCGGCGGTATGAACGTTGCAGGCGATACCATTTCAGTTTCAGGTACGCCACCGTGTCGGTGAAGATGTTCAGATGCCGCGCTTCTTCCTCCGCCTCCTGCATCTTGTATTTGTTCGCCACCTCCACGTCGTTGTCTGTGAGCACGAGCAGTTGGTCGCCCTCTTGCAACTCCGACTGCCCCGTCGGCACGAAGAAGTCCTCCCCGCGGCGCACCATGATGACCAGCGTCTGACGAGGAATACCGATGTCGAGCAACCGCGTACCATTGAGCAACATCTCCCGCGTTACCTCCACCTCCGTAGCAGAGGACTCTATCTCTTCCGGCAAATCAAGATCGAAATGCTCCAAGCGGCGCAACTGCATAGGCGGCTCCGCCAAGTCTAACTTCTTCGCCATCGCCGCAAGCGTCGTGCCCTGCGCCAATAGCGACACCAGCGTGCAGAGGAAGACGACATTGAAAATCAGGTTGCTGTGCGGCACTCCCTCTGACATACACATGATGGCGAAAATAATCGGCACCGCCCCCTTGAGCCCGACCCAACTGAGCATTACCTTGTCGCGCAGATGATACTTGCGGAAAGGTGCCATGCAGAGGAACACCGACAGCGGGCGCGAGATGAACACCATCACGATACTGATAATCAGGCACGGCAACCACACCTCCAACTGCAAGAACTCATGCGGGCGAACCAGCAGACCCAGCATCAGGAACATCACCAACTGGCTCAGCCACGTCAGACCGTCGAAGAAACTCTTCGTCTGCCGCTTCTTGGTGAACTTGCTGTTGCCGATAATCAAACCACCCACATACACCGCCAGATACGGGTTGCCTTCTAAATAATAGGTGATGGAGAAGATGAAGATACAGGCGGTGAGCACCATGATGGGGTAGAGCGAGTCGTTGTTCAGTTGCACCTTGCGCATGAGCATGACAATGGCCTTCCCGAACGCAAAACCTAAGACCGCTCCCATCACTAATTGCACCACGATGGTCTGCACAATAGCCAAGGTAGATACTTCAACTTGAGAGGTCGCCACGCCTATCAGCGTGGAGGTCAGCACATACGCCATCGGGTCGTTGGCGCCCGACTCCAACTCGAGCAACGGGCGCAGGTTATGCTTGAACGAAATCCCGCTCGTCCGCATGATAGAGAACACCGACGCGCTGTCCGTAGAAGACATCGTTGCCGCCATGAGCAGAGCAATCGGCAGCGTGATGGTCGCTACCGCGTTGAGCCAGCCGAAGACGTAGTAGATAATCACGCCCGTGATGAGGGCGGTGAGCAGCACCCCGACCGTTGCCAGCGTAATCCCCGGGGCGATGACGGGGCGTATATCCACTATCTTCGTGTCCATGCCGCCGGAGAACAGGATGACGCACAGCGCCACGGTGGAGATAGCCTGCGCGGTGTCCACATCGAACATATAGCCCATCCCGTCCTCGTTGAACAGACGACCAATGCCGTCCGCGCCGAAGAACATACCCACCGCTAAGAACAGCAACAGCGCGGGAACACCGAACTTGTAGCCTATCTTATCCGTGAAGATACTCGCGAAAAAGAGCAACGATAATATGAGAAGAATAAGTTCTACTTGCATTTCCTATTAGGATTAAGGATAAAGGACACAGGATGAAAGACTTATTACATTCGTCTGCGAGTTTTCAGAGTCGATACCATTTAGTCTTTTATCCTTCATCCTTTATCTTTTATCCAACAACTGTTCCTCTATAATCTGCACAATACTCTCCTTGGGATAAAGCCCTTTGAGCAGAATCGGTTTACCCTCTACGGGCACGTACAGCACCTGTGGAATACTCTGTATCTGAAAGGCATACGCCAACTCGCGTTCCCGCTCAGTATCCACCTTGTAGAACACCACTTTGTCGCAGTAGGTCTGGCTCAACTCCTCCATGATGGGAGCCAAACGCTTGCACGGTCCACACCACGTGGTGTAGAAATCTATCACGCATGGCTTGTCGCCTTTGTACTTCCACTCACGCTCCGTCGAATAGTCGAACACCCGCGCCTTAAACTGCTCGGTGGTCAGATACACCACATCCTCCCCCCGCATACACGGCGACAAGAGGAGCAGGAGAAGAAGGAGACCCTCCCCAGCCCTCCCTACAAAGGGAGGGAGGAAATTAGTTAGTGATATATACTTTTTCATAGTAGTTTCCATTACTTATCTAATTATACTCCCTCCCTTTCCGGGGTCCCCACAAGCAACGCGCAGTGGGGTGGCTTCTGGGAGGGTTGGGGTGGGTCCTATCCCACCTGCGCGCCGTTCCGCACGGGTGCCGACACCGTGGTTACCACCAACTTGCCGTCAGCGTCCACTGCCGATAGTATCATCCCCTGCGACTCAATACCCATCATCTTGCGCGGAGGGAAGTTCGCGATGAACAGCACCTGCTTGCCCACGAGCACGCTCGGGTCGGGGTACGACTGTG
>JBJECJ010000032.1:0-14716 GCA_051870955.1 Paludibacteraceae bacterium
AAATTTGACACTTTTTATTCATCCTATGTGTAAACCTTATTACGTGTAAGACAGTTTAGCAGAAAACAGGGTGGGGTATTGCAGGGAAAGAAGCAATCTGTTCATGTGGACTATTCTGCGGCGATGGTTCCTATGTGCTGCACTTGTTCGTCCAGTAGTTCCCTATCTCCCATCGCGCGATTGTTCTGCACGGTCTTCGGCGACAAGCATAGGAACTACGCGATTTGCGCAGACTCCGCAACGCCCAAACGGATGAGGGCATAGATACGCAACTCCGTGGTCAGGTGGGGGCTCTCGGGGATAGGGAAAGCCGCTTCGGGACGGAGCAGGGTGTTGAAGCATTGGATGAAATCGGGAAACAAAGACAGAACGACTCGTCAAACCGTTGGTAGAACGTGCGCAACATCTCGTCGGTTGCCTCTGAGGATTTGACCATTTGGAAGAGTTTCTGCGGCTGTTCTGATATGTGTATCAGTCGTATGCGATAGGAATCCATTGCTTCGATAATGGACGAACAGTCCTGCATATATCGCGTCAGGTAGGTGTCTCGTATGCGGTTAGATTGTATCAGTTGGGTGTTGGTTGCACGCAGAAGGCGGTTCGCATGATTATATCTTATGAACAGCCGCGTAATCAGAAGCAAAGACAACAGTAAAATGATGGTTGCTATCAGCAGGCTGATTATCAATCGTTTGCGGTTAGCGTCCTGTTGTTGGATATGCTCGTCGTATGCGTTCAGTATCTGCGGAATATCACTTGCCAACTCGACGGCAAACAGGTGAGCCTTGCTTTCATGGGCATTCTCTATACAACGATTCTTAAGATTTCCTTGCTCGCCACCTTATCGCATGTTTTTCGCGGGTCGGCCGCGGGTCTCCCGCGGGTCGATAGCAAGGCAAACCTGTACCCAAAATGTACTTTTGTTAAGATTTTTCCGTTCGAGCGCCTATCCCGTCTCTCCCGCCCGATGCCCTCAAAGAGACCTAAAACAGATAGAACTCTCGTGTGAGGGCGGAGTAGGCGGCAGAACGCGGTTGACCTCCCTCCGATAGGCAGAGCGTCTCAGGTGTGAGGGGCATGCCTTCGGACTCCTGGTGCGCGAAAGCAATCAATATCCTTTTGGCGGGCTTGGCAGCGGTGGTGTGCACGCGACACAGGCGCACGCAATACAAACGATGGAGCCTCGCCTGTGCCAAAATGGGTCTCTCCGCATCTGCGGGAAGCACCAAAGCAAGCGTGCCGCAAGGGGCTAATAGTCTGTCAGAATGTGCCAATAAATCTGCGAAGGTTAGCATATTATTGTGCCGAGCGTTAGTTCGTATATCATCAGGACACAATAAACTGTTAGAGAAATACGGCGGATTAGAAACAATTAGGTCGTATTGCTCTCCCTCTTCCCACTGCTGCAACGGGCAGCAATGGGCATGCAAACGCGCTGCAAACGGAGACTGCGAGAAGTTCTCTGCGGCTTGCTCCGCAGCCGAAGAGTCTATATCTATCCCGTCTATGGAAGCCTCGGGAAAACGCTGTGCCAACATCAAGGCGACCAATCCGCTGCCGGTGCCGATATCCAAAATGCGCTCTATGGCGGAGGTCATTGCGGGTTGGCTTGCTCCTTCGGCTGATTCCGTCCCGCCTGCCCACGCACCCAAAAGTACACCATCAGTCCCCACTTTCATCGCACAACGGTCATGCCAGACAGTGAACTGCTTGAATCGAAAGTAGGGCGTACTCATTTAATAATTAAGAATTTAGAATTAAGAATTTAGAGCAGATTGCTCTTTGAGGGCATAGGTAACAGGTGCTTTGAAAACCGCGGTAAGCATGCTCGTGGTGTTCATGCTCGGAGAACGCGTGAGTAGCCATGTAGATGCCCAAACCGATAAACAACGCCGCGCAGATATATCGGAACCACTTCTCAAACGTACTCAGCCTATTCGTCAGATTACCAATGCCGACCGCACTATAACAGATAACCCACGCTATCACAATCACCGGCAGCCCCGTACCCAAAGCGAACACAAACGGCATGAGCCACGACCACGCAATGGGCAGCGTTACCGCCATATCTATCATGGTCACGAAATACACCAAGCGGTGCGGACAAAACGCAATCGCAAAGAAGATACCCAGCATAAACGACCACAACCCGGTGAAGCGACTGTCCAACTGCGACAACATCTTATTCAGTCCGTGGTCATGCTCGTAGTGATGGTGCCCGGTGAAGAGGAGCACTACGCCACAAATCAGCATAAAGGCAGCCAGAATGGGTTCCCCGTAATGCTCCAAGGCGTGTTGGAAGCCGTCTGTTTGTGCGCCCAGCAAGAAGGGTACGCTCAGCAGCATGTAGGTAACCAACTTGCCCAACACGAACATCAATCCGTTCACCAATACGCGCCGCTTGTTGTTTATCTCGCGGTCGATATAACTGATGGCGGTAATGCTCGTGAAGAGCGTGCAAGGGTCGAGTATCGTCAGTAGCCCAAGCAGAAGGGCAGTAAGTAGTTGCATCATTATAGTTTAGAGTTGAGAGTTAAGTGATTGAGAGTGTTGAAAGTTGAGGGGTGAGAGTTTTGACCGAGGAGATTAAGAGTATTGTATCCATCGTAATCGCAAATTGCCTGCAAAGATACACTTTTTTTTTCAATTATGCAATAGGGTATTATTTTTCTTTGAAAGCACAGAAACTGTAATAGAAATGTGAAACATTAAGTTATCATATAATTTGCAAATAATCCAGCGATCACATGCCAAAGTTTCACAAATAAACACACGGAAAGGATGGAGTAGGGTACACACCTATGAACAACACTCTCACATCCATATCCTCCGACAAATACAACTTTCTGCTGTTTATCTCTTTTGTTTACACAACACGTCTCAATAAATATAATACAATGAAAATCAATAGTTATAAGATTTACTTTATGTAAAAAAGAAATATAGATAGCCTATAGTGGAGATTATACTCCGTCTTGGCTTTTTGCTTTTAGTAATGAACAATATAATATACTGAAAATGTATCTATTACAGCATTTATTTAATGCGATAGGAATTATTCTTTTAAACATTTCAGACGTTAACAATTACAACCACCTACTTTTGTGTATTTCACAACTGCAAATCGCTAAGAATTGTTACTTGTGAACTTTTATTTTGAGAATACATTTGCAAATGTCAAAAAGTTTTCGTATCTTTGCACCCGAAATTCACATAAATATGGGCGTAATACTATGAATGAGCGTGAAAGATTATTGAAATTAATTGCGGACAACAATATGTCTGCCAAACAGTTTGCAGCCGAAGTGGGTATTCAGGCAGGAACTATCAGCAATATCGTGAACGGGCGGAATAATCCCAGTCTGGACGTGATGCAGCGTGTGCTCAATCGTTTTCGGACACTCAGTAGCGACTGGTTGATTTTAGGTGTGGGCAATATGTACCGCACCGAGGGCGGTAAGGAAAACAAAGAAAAAGGCGAGGCAAAGGACAAGCAGCAGGAGATTCCCGGTTTCGGCGATTCCATCGCCTCGCAACAACGCCCCATAGAGGAAGAACCCTTGCCATCATCATCAAGACCACTAACTATTTCCGCTCCTGCTATGTCCCGTGAGACGCAGCAGTCGGCAACCACAAAAAAACAGCAGATTGCCTCCATGGAGCAGCCTGCTGCAAAACAGATTGAACGTATTATCGTGTTTTATTCAGACGGCACATTTGATGAAATCTCATCAAAGTGATTTACGATTGATAAGGGCAAAGTTAATAACTTCCTGAATATCTTGCACGTAGTGGAACGTTAAGCCTTTGAGGTACATCTCGGGTATCTCCGCCACGTCTTTGCGGTTGTCCGCACAGAGCACGAGGTCGGTTATGCCGGCACGCTTTGCCGCCAAAATCTTCTCTTTCACGCCTCCTATTGGCAACACTTTTCCTCGCAACGTCATCTCTCCGGTCATCGCCACACGCGGTCGCACCTTGCGTTGAGTGAAGGCACTCACCAATGCGGTGGTCATCGTGATACCCGCGCTGGGACCATCTTTGGGGATTGCCCCTTCTGGCACGTGGATATGTACCGACTTGGTTTCCAAGTCTTTCTGCTTGATACCAAACTCCTGCGCGTGGGCTTTGATATAGCCGAGTGCCAATGTAGCGGACTCCTTCATCACATCGCCGAGGTTCCCTGTGAGCGTGAGCGTAGGAGTCTTACTTGGCGAGAGAGAGGCTTCGATGAACAGTATCTCGCCGCCGACCTGCGTCCACGCTAAACCCGTTACCACGCCTATGTACTTATTCGTTTCCCACGAGTCGCGGCTGTAGCGCGGTTGCCCGAGGTATTCTATCAAGTCCTCGCGGGTGATGGTGGTGTTGTATTCCTGTTCTAATGCTAACTTCGTGTCCACTTTGCGGCAGATAGCGGCAATCTTTCTGTCGAGCGAGCGGACGCCGGATTCGCGCGTGTAGTCGTCAATGATATGCCCGATAATCTCCTTGCGGAACTTCAGTTGCGCGGGTTTGATACCGTGCTTCGCCAACTCGTTGGGAATAAGGTGTCGCTTGGCAATCTCTTCCTTTTCCTCCTGCAAGTAACCTGTCATCTCAATGAGTTCCATTCGGTCGAGCAATGGTCGTGGAATGCTGTCGAGACTGTTAGCCGTAGCGATAAAGAGCACGTGGCTGAGGTCGTAGTTGATGTCAAGGAAGTTATCGTGGAAAGTGCTGTTTTGCTCGGGGTCCAGTACTTCGAGCAGCGCGGCAGTGGGGTCTCCGGCATGGGTGTTAGCGCCAATCTTGTCTATCTCATCCAAGACGAAGACAGGGTTCGAGGTACCTACTTTCCGCAGAGATTGTATGATTCTACCGGGCATGGCTCCGATATAGGTGCGCCTATGCCCGCGAATCTCCGCCTCATCGTGCAAACCGCCCAAGGAGATACGCGCGTACTTCCTACCGAGCGCCGTGGCGATGGACTTTCCGAGGCTGGTTTTTCCGACTCCCGGAGGTCCGTATAAGCAGAGAATAGGGGTGTTGTGCACTGCTTCACCATTCTTCGCGGGTTGCATTTGTTGCAATTGTCGTTGCACGGCAAGGTATTCTACCACGCGCTCTTTCACTTTCTCCATACCGTAATGGTCGTGGTCAAGCACGGCTTGCGCGTTTTTTAGGTCGAAATTGTCATCCGTATATTCTCCCCACGGGAGGTCTAATAGTGTGTCGAGATAGTTCTCTTGGGTAGTGTATTCGGGCGAGTGGGTAGGGATACGCTCGAGTTTGCGTAGTTCCTTGTCGAAGACCTCTTGCACGGCCGCCGACCACTTCTTCTGCGCGGCCCGCTCGCGCATCTCTTTGGCACGCTCTGCGCCGGTCTCTCCCAACTCCTTTTGAATAGTCTCCATCTGCTGGTGAAGATAGAACTCGCGTTGCTGCTTGGTCATCTCCTCCTCGGTCTTCGACTGTATGTCTGCCTTCATTTGGAGCACCTGCACCTCTTTGTTCAGCAGTTCAAGCAAGCGGAAAGAGCGCTCGCTAATGGATTGATATTGAAGCAGTTTCTGCTTATCCTCAATCTTAAATTCAAAGTTCGTGCAGATGTAATTGACGAGGGTAGGCGGGTTATCAATGCTCTTGAGCGTCAGGCTTGCCTCGGGTGGGATGTTATTGGCTTTTTGCAGCAACTGAATCGCCTGGTCTTTGATGTTGCTGACAATCGCCAAAAACTCCTTGTCGCCTTTGCGGGGGAACTCCTCGGGAATACGGTGTATGTGCGCTTTCAAGCCGTTGCGCGAGGGTGTGAACTCATCCACTTGGATGCGTTCTATGCCTTCCAAGATGACCATTTTCGTGCCGCTTTGTATCTCAATGATTTGCATTACGCGCGCGGCAGTCCCAAGTGTGTAGAGGTCGCTTTCTTTGGGCTCTTGGGTGTCTTTTTCTTTTTGGCAGCAGACGGCGACGAGTTGCTCCTTGTTGTAGGCGTTCGTTACCAGTTTCAGCGATTTGGGTCGTCCGACGGCAACGGGCATCATCACGCCCGGGAAAAGGACGCGGTTACGCAAAGGAAGAACATCCAAAACATCGCCATCGTTAAGCGCGATGGAATCGCTGTCGTTTCCCTGTATAATCGAAACAACCCGCTTGGTGTTCTGTGTGCTTTGTTCGTTGTCTAAATAGTCAATGAGCATAAGATGGAAAAAAATAGGGAATAAAATTATTATAGTTAAGTTTGCCTTTTTTACTATTTTACATAATCATGATTATAGTAATTTACTTGCTTAAATCATCAAAAACGGTTGCAAAGATAATAAAAATAATTGGATTACGCAAGAAGTTTGTAGAAAAATAACCATCTGCATAGTATAACGCTTCAAACTCAAGCAATTTTCGAGAGTGTTACGAAAGACTTACGAGAGACTTACGAGAGGATATTTTGACTTTGTTTGCTGCCTCCCCGTTCCTTACCCCAATAGTACGATTGTTAAGATTTTTGGTTCCGACACCTCATCGGGTATTTCTCGGGAGTCGGTCGCGGGTCTCCCGCGGGTCGATAGCGGGGCAAACCTGTACCCAAAATGTACTTTTGTTAAGATTTGACGATTCCGTAACATCCTCGTCCCCTCTAACAACAATAGGCTGCCTAACTTAACTTGTCAGGCAGCCTATTGTCGGGTCTTTCCTTCTATAAAAAGAAAAGAATCATCATCTGTCCCGTCAGTACGCGGAGGAACATGGTCAATGGGTAAACGGTGGAATATGCCACGGCGGCGCGGTCGTTGACCGAGGACTGGGCGGTGGCATACGCCAATGCCGGCGGGTCGGTAGTGCTGCCTGCAATCAAGCCCATGAGGGTGAAATAGTCAAGTTTAAGCCAAAGACGCCCCACCAGCGCTGCAATGATAAGCGGCAGCAAGGTAATGATAGCGCCATACCCTATCCACATATAGCCGCCCGCGAGCAAGGTCGGCACAAAGGTCTTGCCTGCGCCAAAGCCCACTGCCGCAAGGAACATCGCGATACCGATCTCGCGAATCATCAGGTTGGCGCTACTGGTGGTGTAAGTAACGATATGCCACTTGGGTCCGAAATAGCCCAGCAGAATAGCGATAATGAGCGTACCGCCTGCGAGTCCGAGTTTGAAAGGCTGAGAGAGACCGGGCAGCACAATAGGCAACATGCCCAGTGCTACGCCGATACCTATACCGCAGAAGATGGCAGCAAGGTTCGGCATATCGAGGCGCTTGGTGGAGTTGCCCACGTATTTTGCCACTTTCTCCACGTCTTTCTCTTCGCCCACTACCGTCAGTCGGTCTCCCAACTGCAAGTATAGGTCGCGGGTAGCCAACAGTTCAATACCCGCACGGCGGATGCGTGTAATGCTGACATGGTAGATAGCGCGGATATTGAGTTCGCCGATACGCTTGCCGTTGAGTTCGGAGCGCGTAACAGTGATGTGTTTCGACACGAGGTGCGCCGTCCGTTTGTCTTGCTCCGGCAGCGTGGTCTGCTCGCCCAAGAGGAGCACACTCTTCTCGTGGTCGGCATCGGTAACCACCCGCACGCGGTCGCCGCAGTGCAAGACGGTATTCACATCGGGCATCTCATCCTCGCCGTCGGGGTGCACCAAACGGCTGACAATCAGTTTCATATTGCAGAGGTGCCCGAGGTCTTTGATGAGCGTGCCTTCCACCTGCGGGTTGGTAAGCGTGATGTCAATGAACTCTATCTCTTTCTGCGTGCCCTTCTCCGCCTCCACACGGGCTTCCTCCTTCTCGAGTTTGATACGGAACACCCAACGCATGAGCATCAGTACGAAGATGATACCTACCACGCCGAGAGGGTATGCCATCGCGTAGCCGCTGGCGATGTCGGGGTTAGCCACGCCGCGCATGTCGGCATACGCCTGCTGCGCCGCACCGAGACCGGGCGTGTTGGTAACCGCACCGAAGAGGACACCGGTCATAGTAGCGATGTCCACACCGCTGACAAGGTGAATCACATAGGCGGTAACGCAGCCCAAGAGGACGATGCCCATCGCCAACAAGTTCAGTTTGAGTCCGCCCTTTCCGAAAGAGGAGAAGAACGACGGACCGACCTGCAAACCAATAGAATAGACAAAGAGGATAAGTCCGAAATCCTTGGCAAACGACTCCACCTGCGGG
The DNA here is from genome assembly GCA_051870955.1 of Paludibacteraceae bacterium. GTDB lineage: Bacteria > Bacteroidota > Bacteroidia > Bacteroidales > Paludibacteraceae > Colicola. The sequence goes on from JBJECJ010000032.1 coordinate 8,157, forward strand.
TCGAGGTGCATACCGAAATGGGAGAAGGCAATCGCAACGAAGAGAATCCAAGTAACGCCCAGCGTGATACCCTTGAACTTCAACTGATTACCCAAGAATACACCCAGCGCAATGGCCAACGTAAGCACGAAGATGGAGTGTGCAATGCCCGCGCCAAAGAACAAATCATGAAACCAAGACAACATGTGATTTACGATTTACGAATTACGAATTACGAGTTACAATTTTGTACCTTTTTCTTAAACGGAGTGCAAAGGTACTGCTTTTTTCTGAGATACGCAAGTTATAAGCCGTTTTTCTATACGTATTTGCATAATTCCTCTATCGGAAACGGAAAGTCAAGTCGGCGAGGACGGTGCCTGTGGCGCGGTCTATGCGATAGAAACGCTGGTTCGTTTGCTTGCTTTTTAGGGCTCCCAAGGCTTCGATATAGGGACCAACTTTGATATAATCGAAGGCTTGTCGCAGGGAGGCAGGCAGTTGTTGCCACGTGAAGCCCGTGTACCACGCCGTGCGCAGACGGTGGCAGGCATGGACATGGTCTGCAAGCAGGTGCAACGCGTCTGTATCGGCATCGCCTCCCATGAACGCTACGCAAGTGATATAGGGATAACGCGCGATGAGCGTATCCAGCTCCTGCGCGGTCAACACCTCGCCTTGGTCAAGCCATAGTTGGGGACTATGACACCCCGGGCAATGGTGCGGACAGCGGCTTATATTGAGCGCCAAGGTGGTCTCGTCAGGTACCTCCTGAAAGACTATGTCGTAGTCGAGGAAACGCATGGAAATTATGAATTATGAATTATGAGCGCATATGCTATGCGTGCAAATACCATGCCCACCTAAGCAGTTCGTTCCGAACTGTCCGCAGGCGAGACGCCTGCGTCCCCAGTAACACCCTTCGCGTAGTAGCGGCGGGCGGCTTCCTGCTGGCGAGGCTCGGAGAAATTGCTGATTCGCTTCAGGTAGCCGATGATACGCGTGAGATAATCCACATTTTGACTGCCGCAGACGGGACATTGGTGCAGGTAGCGTTTGTCTATATGCCCGCAGTCGTTGCAAGCCGTATTGGGGATGTTGAAAGTGAAGTAGTTGGTACCCTCCTGCGCCGCCACACGGAGGAGGTTGCGATACTGGGGCTGCGAGAGGTGCTCCTCCAAGTTGCAATGCAGCGCAGAGCCGCCCGTGAGGTGCTCTACATACTTCCTGCCGTGTAGGCGGAACTTGTCAAGCACGTTGAGCGAGGTGTCTTCCACGATGTAGAAATAACTGTTGTAGCAGTCTCGCGGCACGACATAGCCGTCTTCCCTATCCCACTTGGCATGCTTCACCCCGACATTCTCGGCGGGAATCATCTCGCAGTTGAAGAGAATCTCCTTGGAGCGATACGCCTTGTTGAGGCGCTCTATCGTGCCGAGCACCGTCTGCACGAAGGTCTCGTAGCGGGGATTATCGTTGATGGGTATGCCTAAGAACTCCGCCGCCTCCACCATGCCGTTCACGCCGATGGTCAGGTACTGGCGGCTAAGGTTGATAAAGCCCGAGTCGAAGAGGGGGAGCATGCCCTGTTGCTGCAGTTGCTTGAGGTTCTCGTTGTAGGCAAGTTGCACCTTGTGCATGAGGTCAACCACCTCCTCAATATATTGTTGGTAAGGGATATGGTTGCGCACGGCGTATTGCACGGCGCGATTAAGGTTGATGGTCAGCACACTCTTGGAGCCCGTGCTGACTCCGCCCGCGCCGAGGGTGTAGGAGAAGCCGTTGTCGGTGATTTCGTTGCGCAGGCGGCAGCAGGAGGCGAGCGAGTCGGCATTGTCGCTCAGGTAGGTGAAGAAAGAGTGCCCCTCAGCGTACATCTGCGCGGTGAAGTCGGCATACTCCTTGTCTTTCACATCGCCGTCCTCGCTGAGCAGCGCCATTGTCTCCACGGGAAACGTGAGTACGGCGCGGGTACGCTCGGCATTGAACCAGCGCATGAAACGCTTCTGCAACCAGTTGAGCGAGTCCCAATGCGGGCGGTCGCCGTTCGGGAAACGGAACTCGCCGAAGATACTCTCGAAATAGTAGCGGTCGTAGTAACTGATATTCCAGAAGACGGACTGGAAGTTGCGGGCCCCCGAAGGCTGGTTGATGGAATAGACTACCTGCTGGAAACAGTCAGTAATGACCTTGTCTATCGTGCGCTTTTTCTTCGACAAGTCCACCACTTCGTCTGCACGCAGGTAGTAGTCGTCGCCGTACTCCTGCTCGATAAAGTAGTTCATGTACATGAGGAACTCGGGCGTAGCGCAAGCGCCTGACAACATAGAGGAGACCATGAAGACCATGTTGATGAACCCGCCGCAGAAAGACTTGAGGTTGGTGGGTGCGGTAGCGTTGCCGCCGATGGGCTTCGTACCTTCCAGCAGCCAAGGATACATGGTAATGCTGGCGCAATAGTTGGCAAGAGAGGTCTCGTCGTTCTTGTAGATGAAGTGCTGCTTGAGCAGGGTGATGTATTTGTCCGCCAACTCCTTGCCGTACATCTTCTCTATGCGGTCGCAGAGCATGCGGCGATTGAGGCGGATGTAATTGCTCTTGGGCAGTTCACCGATGAGCGTGGCGATGTTCTTCTTCTCCACATTGGCGTTGGCGTCGTACTTGCTGCCCGTAGCGGCGTTGGTGGCGGAGCAGTAGTGGATGAGGAAGTCGAGTTTCTCCAAGGTCTCGCGGTCTTTGGTATGGCGGTAGCGGTAAATCATATAGTTCTTCGCCACCGTGTAGTAGTGCTCCGCCATGAGCGCTACTTCCACTTGGTTCTGGATTTCCTCAACGCTTATGCCGCTGTGAATACGAAGGCGCGAGAGCAAAACGGAAAGGGTTTCTTCCGTGGCAAACGTGCCTGATGCGATGAATGCCTTCGAGATGGCATTCTTAATTTTGTCGATAGAGAAAGGCTCCTGCTTCCCGTCTCGCTTGATGATGTAAGTGTCCATGATTTAACAATTTGGCTATTTTACTGTTTGATAATTTCTTATTTGAGCATTTAAGAAAAACAAAAGTTCCGCCTACTCTTTCGAGTAAGCGGAACGTATATGCCTATGCTATGCCTTATTGGGGGCGAGGGGAAACAGTCAACTCTCTATTCTGAGCCCTAAACTCTCCACTCTCCATTCGCAAGGGTTCCCCACCCTACAGGCTATTCGTTCACGCTTCATTCCTCGAAAGCGGTTGCTGAACGGAACAATAGGCAGGTCTTCTGACTTATCCTATTTCGCCTCCTTCCCAATATGGTTGTCCCCTATCAGTGGATTATTGCGAAAGACACACAAGAGAGTGTGCGGACTTACAGCAGCGGGTCTGTTACGGATTCTCACCGTATTCCCTTTTCAATCAGGGCGTTACTCCTGATACCTACTATTCGTTTCTAAAAACACGGTGCAAAGGTACTACTTTTTTCTGAACTATGCAAATAAAAAATGGCTTTTTTGTTCTGTTTGCGTAGCGAGCGGGGTGCGTGTGGCGGCATAGCGGGGAGGCTTTTTGCAGAAAAAACATTGCAAAAGAGAAAAAAACTTGGTCGTTTCAAAAATAATCCGTACCTTTGCAACACTTATTCAGTCGGGCTCGCAGAGAGACGGCTGCGAGAGTCTTGTTTTATTCATAGAAGGAGGTACAAAATATGCTTGTGATTTTTGATTTGGACGGCACTCTACTCAACACCATAGCTGACTTGGGAACCGCTTGTAACCATGCGTTGAAGGCGTTGGGCTACCCTACTCACTCGTTGGATGAATATCCACGGTTGGTGGGTAACGGTGTGAATAAGTTGATAGAGCGTGCGCTTCCCGCGGAGGCGAAGACCTCGTGTAACCAAACACACGACCTCATCCAACGCATGCGGAGCGAGTTTATTCCCTACTACAATGCCCATAACTTAGACCTGACGCGTCCGTATGAAGGCATAGTGGAGATGCTGGGTGCACTGAAAGCGGACGGACATCGGTTGGCCGTAGCGTCCAATAAGTACCAAGAAGCGACCGCCAAAGTGGTGGAGCACTTCTTCCCCAATACTTTTGACGTGGTGTATGGGGAGCGCGAGGGCGTGGAGCGAAAGCCCAATCCGCAAATCGTTTACGACATATTCGCAGCGCTGGAAGATACATCGGGCAAAGCACTATACGTGGGAGACAGTTTGGTCGATATAGCAACCGCCCGCAATGCGCATTTGCCGATTGCCGCTTGTGCATGGGGTTTTTGCAGTCGGAGCGAGTTGGCGGAAGCGCAGCCCGATTACCTGCTTGAGCATGCGGAAGGACTAACGGCAATTGTACAAGAATTGAGCAAGCAATAACCTTATTATATTATGGAGATACGTGAATACATAGCGGCGCACCGCGAGCGCTTTATGGAGGAATGGGCGAGTCTGTTGCGCATTCCGAGTGTGAGTTGTCAAGAAGAACATCGTGCGGATATGCTACGGTGCGCGGAGCGTTGGCGCGAGTTGCTGCTGGAAGCCGGCGCGCAGCATGCAGAGATAATGCCGTCTGAGGGCAATCCGTTTGTGTATGCCGAGTACACACCGGAAAACGGTATAGGTTCCACGATATGTCCCGCAGGCGAGACGCCTGCGTCCCCAGTGAAGACTATACTGGTCTATTCGCACTATGACGTGATGCCCGTTGAGCCGTTGGAACTATGGGAAAGCGACCCTTGGGAGCCCGTAGTGCGCGAGGTGGACGGTACTCCCCGACTCTTTGCCCGCGGCGCCGACGATGACAAAGGGCAGGCGATGATACAGGTGAAGGCGTTTGAATACATGGTGAAGAACGGGTTGCTGAATAGTCGCGTGAAGTTCCTCTTTGAGGGCGAAGAAGAGATTGGCAGTCCGTCGCTGGAGCGCTTCATCACCGAACACAAAGACCTGCTGCAATGCGACATCATCCTTGTTTCGGACACGTCGATGATTGGCAAAGACACGCCGTCTATCACCACGGGTCTGCGCGGGTTGGCATATTGGCAAGTGGAGGTAACGGGACCGAACCGCGACCTGCACTCGGGGCACTTCGGCGGTGCAGTGAAGAACCCTATCAATGCGCTGTGCGAGATGTTGAGCCGAGTGGTAGATGAGCGGGGTCGGATTACGATTCCTCATTTCTATGACCGCGTGCTGCCGATACCCGCTGCCGAGCGCGAGATGATAGCGCAGATACCGTTTGACGAGCAGCAGTACATGGCAGCCATCGGCGTGGATGCCGTAGCGGGCGAGGAAGGCTACTCCACCCTCGAGCGCAACTCCTGCCGCCCGTCGTTTGACATCTGCGGTATATGGGGCGGATACGAAGGCGAGGGAAGCAAGACCGTACTTCCGAGCAAGGCTTTTGCCAAGATATCGTGCCGATTAGTTGCCGACCAAGACCATGAAGAGGTGTCGAAGAACATGGTCGAATACTTGCAAGCGATTGCTCCGAAGGGCGTTCGCATAAAAGTAACGCCCATGCACGGCGGGCAAGGCTACGTGTGCCCGATAGATATTCCCGCGTACAAAGCAGCGGAGAAGGGCTTTGAGATAGCCTTCGGCAAACGCCCGTTGGCGGCTCGTCGCGGCGGGTCGATACCCATCATCTCGTCTTTCGAGCAGGTGCTCGGGGTGAAGACGATACTCATGGGCTTCGGTTTGGAGAAGAACGCGATTCACTCGCCCAATGAGTCGATGGACTTGGAAGTGTGGGAAAACGGAATTGTCGCCGTGGTAGAGTTCTACAAGCACCTTGGTGTTTGAGCGAGGGGGGATTCCAATAAAAAAGACCGCTGAGAGGCGGTCTTTTTTGTTGGTATAGGTTTAGTCTGTTTGCATAATCATCTGTGAGATGAGGGCGTAGAGTTGTTTTTGTTCGGGCGTGTTGAGGAGGGAAAGGTGGTGGTTCATCACCTGCTCGTCGCGGCGCTTGGCGGGGCCTGTCTGCGCATCGTGAGGGGGGAGATGGTGCACTTTCTCTGCCGTTTGGTCGATGAGGGGAAGCAGGACTTGGAAAGGGATGTGGGTGTCTTTGAGCATGTCCGCGGCGAGAGCGTACATGTGATTGGTAAAGTTGTTGGCAAAGACTCCCGCTACATGGAGTCGCTCTCGGTCGTGCTGCGATGCCTCATAGACGCGAGGTGTGAGCGTCTGCGCCAAGGTGAAGATAGCACTGAGGTCGTCTATCTGCCTGCCCTCCACAAAGACCGGAATTTGGGAGAAGTCGTCTATCAGTTTGGCTTTGCTGAAGGTCTGGAAGAAGTACATGACCCCTGCGTGAGGGAAGGCATCGCCAAAGACGGAAATCGGCATCGTGCCGGATGTATGTAGGTGCAAGGCTGTGCGAAGATAGGTGTTTGTCGGTTTTTTACTCTCTTCTGCTATGGTTTTGATTACATTTGGCAATGCTTCGTCGCGGACGGCGTAGATATAGACGTCGGCAGCGGGAAGGCAGCAGAGCCCCTCGCGGGAAGAGACCATCTGCGTGCGCAGACCTTTGAGCGAAAAGGCATGGTGGAGGTTGGTTGCCACATTGCCTTGACCGATTAGTACGATGTTCATA
>JBJECJ010000033.1:0-12182 GCA_051870955.1 Paludibacteraceae bacterium
TCATCGGCGACCGCGATGACACCGACGGAGAATCCGCCCGCGCCGTCGGAGCACAATTCCTGTTGATTACTAACCACTGAACACCTGTCAATTATGCCTACGGATACTACAATGCTAACAATAAAGGAGGCTGTTTTGCGAATAAAAAATGCTATTTTGCAAAGTCAACAGCAAACCGTACAAAACATTAACGTTAATGTTTTGTCATTGTATTATTCGATAGGGGAATTTATTTCGCGCAACACGCGCCGACAGCAATGGGGCAGCGGTGCAATCAAAACCATAAGCGAGCAACTGCAAAAAGAATTACCTGGTTTGAGAGGATATAGTGAAACAAACCTAAAAAATATGCGCTTGTTTTATGAGGGTTGGTGCTGTTATATAATTCGTCAGCCGGCGGCGGACGAATTGCCATTGGATGATTCTAAGAAGAATCGTCAGCCAACGGCGGACGATTCCGAGAATATGTTAGTTATAGTAGGCGGTCTACAATTTACCTCCTCAGCATTTAGTTTTAACATTGCTCATGATTTCCTTTCCATTAGTTTTACTCATCATATGGAAATCCTAAGCAAGACTAATACTTTAGACGAACGATTATTCTACATACAACAAACATCCAACTACAAGTGGGATAAATATAAACTGCGTGAAGCACTTAAACAAGATTGCTATCACCATCGTGGCGCTATGCCCAACAATTTCTTGCAAACATTGCCACAACGTCTGCAGGCACTCAAAGCCATTGAGATGTTCAAAGACGAATACTTTTTAGACTATCTCAATACGGAGGAACTTGGAGTGAGAGACTTGGAGGATATAGACGAACGCGTAGTGGAGCAATCTATTGTACACAATATCAAGAATTTTATCATGACATTTGGTACTGACTTCACCTTTGTCGGGAATCAATACCATCTTGAGAAGTTCGGTAAGGCACATTTTGTGGATTTGCTTTTTTATAATCGTGAATTAGCATGCTTAGTGGCTGTAGAATTAAAAATGGGTGAGTTCAAACCTATGTATCTTGGTCAATTGCAAACTTATTTGCAATTATTGGATGATAAGGTACGCAAACCTAATGAAAATCCTTCTATCGGCATTATCTTATGTCAAGATGCAGATAAAGCATACGTTGAGTATGTCATTCAAAAATATGATAGCCCTATGGGAGTTGCCACATTCTATACATCTGCAGATATGCCTGAAAAACTACGCCACGCACTGCCTAATGTCGATTCTTTGAGACAATTGTTAAAAGGCGAATACCATCCCATAATAAAATAAAAAAGTTAATCATTCCATCGCACTTTCATCCTTTATCCTTAATCCAAACAGCCTATGGACAACGCAAGATACAACGACATGCAGGTGGTAGAGGGGACGTATATCCCCGAGGTGGGGATTGACTACCCCACGGACGACCCCTATGCACGGCTCTACAAGCCGGTTTACGACCGCAACGTGGTAGTGGACGAACACTACCCTTTCGTGGACGACTCTTTCAAAGCCCGCTTCCTCAACTGGTCGATGTACGGACTGCTGCTCAAAGTCGGTCTGCGCGTCATGCTCACCGTGAAGATGGGCTTGCGCTACAAAGGGCGCGAGAACCTGAAGAAGTACCAAAAAGAACTCGCCGGCGGCGCCATCACCATCGCGAACCACTGCTTCCGCTTGGACTGCCCCTGCGTGCTCTTGGCATGCCGCTCCAAGCACACCACGCGCATACCGATGTTCGCGCCCAACTTCTCCACGAAGGACAATTTCTTCCTGCGCGTTGTAGGCGGCATACCCATCCCCGAGGCGGACAAAGGTATCGCGGCTATCAAGAAGTTCAACGAGGCGTTCGATGAGTTCCACCGCCGCGGCTACTGGTTCCATATCTTCCCCGAGGCGGCGCGCTGGGACTTCTACAAGCCGCTGCGACCGTTCCAGAAAGGGGCGTTCACCATGGCGTATAAGTACGGCATGCCGCTGCTGCCCTGCGTCATCACCTACCGCGAGCGCACGGGTATCTATCGGCTCTTCGCCCAAAAGGAGATACCCCTTCTGCAAGTGGAGATAGGCGAGCCCATCTTCCCCGACAAGACGCAGCCCCGCGGGCAGGAGGTGGAGCGCATGCGCACCGAGGCACACCTCCGCATGGAGCGCATGGCAAGCATCACCCGCAACCCATGGCCCGTCAGTTCGGGCAATGTGTAGAATTATTGTGCAGTAAAGTGAAAAAAAGCAAATTTATTTGGTAGTTTGCTTTTTTTTTTGTACCTTTGCCGCGATTTTGGGTATTGTTCCGACCTTTCATTCGGTTGGATTGCCCGCAAAAACACTACTACATGGCAAAAATTTACTCGATTGATTTCTTTAACGACCTGCTGTTTATCATGTTTATCATCGGTTTGGTCGTGTTTGTTACCCTTTATTTTGTGGACGCCGGCTACGGCAAGATGCGCACGGAGAAGTGGGGTCCTGCCATCAACAACAAGATAGGCTGGTTCTTGATGGAAGCACCCGTGTTCCTCGTGGTGCTGTATCTCTATTCGACCTCGGTGGGTGAGTTCGGGGGGATTACTACGAAAGCGCCTTACTGGGTGTTCTTCCTGCTGTTTGAGTTGCACTATTTCCAGCGGTCGTTCGTGTTCCCGTTCCTCTTGAAGGGCAACAGCAAGATGCCTGTGGTCATCATGGCGCTGTCGGTGCTGTGGAACCTGATAAACGGCTATATCCAAGGCTTTTGGTTGTTCCATCTGGCGCCGCAGTACTATCCGGAGATGTACACGCTGGCGTGGCTGACCGACCCGCGGTTTATCATCGGCACCATCATCTTCTTTACGGGTATGGCGATAAACCTGCACTCGGACTACGTGGTGCGGCACCTGCGCAAGCCGGGCGACACCAACCACTACCTGCCGAAGAAGGGAATGTACAAGTACGTAACGAGTGCGAACTACTTAGGCGAGATAACCGAGTGGGCAGGTTTTGCGCTCCTGACGTGGTCGTTCGCGGGGCTGCTGTTCTTTTGGTTCTCGTGCTGCAACCTTGTGCCGCGCGCCAACTCCATCTACCACAAGTACGAGGAGGAGTTCCCTGACGAGTTCGATAAGAAGAAATTGAAACGAATCATACCGTTTATTTATTAGGATAAAGGAGCCAGGAACCAGGATTAAAGACTAAATAGTTCCGACTCTGAGGGTGCGGCCTGGAGACCGCACCTCCTTGAAAACTCATAGACAAAGGTAATCAGTCTTTCATCCTTCATCCTTTATCTTTCATCCAAACAAGACTATGGAATCTAAACTTTTTACTCCCTATCAATTAGGACCTGTCACGCTGCGGAATCGGTTTATCCGTTCGGCAGCGTTTGAAAACATGTGCCATAACAACACGCCCTCGCAGGAGTTGCACGACTACCATGTGAGCGTGGCACACGGCGGCGTAGGCATGACCACGGTGGCATACTGCGCCGTTGACCTGAGCGGCGTGAGTTTCGACGGACAAATCTATGTGCGCGATGAGGCACTACCGGGCTTGAAGAAACTGACCGATGCCATCCATGCCGAGGGCGCGAAGGCGAGTATCCAACTGGGGCACTGCGGCAACATGACGCATTTCTACTCCTGCCACTGCATGCCCGTCAGCGCCAGCAACGGCTTCAACCTCTATTCGCCCACTATCCACCGCCGTCTGCGCGTGGATGAGATAAAAACGTTGGTGAAGAAGTTCGGCGAGGCGGTGGACTTCTGCCGCGAGGCGGGCTTCGACTGCGTGGAGATACACGCGGGGCATGCCTACCTGATTTCGCAGTTCATCAGCCGCCGCACCAACCGCCGCCACGATGAATACGGAGGCAGTTTTGAGAACCGCGTGCGCTTCCTCAACGAGGTGCTGGACGAGGTGATGCTGCATGCGAAAGACGACATGGCGGTGGTGGTGAAGACCAATATGTGGGACGACTGCCGACGCGGCACCGACATGGAGGAAGGGCTGCGCGTGGCACGCGAGATACTGAAACACAAGCCCCACGGCATCGTGCTCTCGGGCGGTACGGTGAGCGCCAGCCCGATGACGATTTTAGGCGGCGCCATGCCCTACAAGACCTTGGCGCACTACATGCCGATGAAGTCGTTCTGGTGGCTCAAAGCCGCGCTCAACATCCCGGGGGTTGCCCCCGTGATGATGCCTACCGTGCCCTTCAAGGAACTCTATTTCATGGATAAAGCCAAACGCTTCCAGAGCGAGTTGAAGGACGAGTTGGGCGACACCAAACTGATATACGTGGGCGGCGTGCAGTCGGGCGATAACTGCCAGACCATCATGGACGAGGGCTTTGAACTATTCCAACTAGCGCACGTGCTCATCAAAGACCCCGATTTCGTGAACCACGTGCAGGAGAATCCCCACTACCATGCGGGTTGCGGGCGGTCGAACTACTGCGTAGGGCGCATGTACACCAAGGACATGAAGTGCCACGAGTGCGTGGAGCGCGATGGCGAACCCATCCCCGCATGCCTCAAGAAAGAGATTTCCAAATTGGAGGCAAAAGCGAAGAAGTCCATGGGATAAAAGAGCCAGGAACCGAGAACCAAGACTGATTAGTTCTGACTCTGAATAGTATTGATTTTTCTTTGCGGTCGGATGCCGAGCACACCTTCCCGCCCCCTTACCCCCTCCTCTCCTTACAGGAGAGGAGGGGGAGTAAAAAAGGTCTCGACTCTGAAAACTCATAGACGAAACTAACAAGTCTTTCATCCTTAATCCTATATCTTTCATCCTCATAGACGAAACTAATAAGTCTTTAATCCTTAATCCTTTATCCTTCATCTAAAAACGTGCTTTCCTTAGTAACAGGCGCGAGCAGTGGCATCGGGTTGCAGTATGCCACGCAGTTGGCTCGCGATTATCATAGCGATATCCTCTTAGTCAGCAACCAGCAAGCCGAGTTGCAGCAGGTGGCAGAGCAACTGCACAACGATTTCGGCGTGCAGACCATTCCCCACTATGCCAACCTCAGCCTGCCCACCGCGGCGGAAGACCTCTTCGACTACTGCCGGCAGAACCACTTGCAAGTGGATGTGCTCATCAACAACGCGGGCGTGTTCTTCTTCAACCCCTACTGCGAGACGAGCATGAAACGCATTGACCTCATGCTTCAACTGCATGTGGTTACGGTAGCCAAACTCTGCCGCCTATTCGGCGAGGAGATGGCGAAACGCGAGCAGAACATCCCGGGCTGCAAACACAAAGGTTACATCCTGAACATGTCTTCCATGTCCGCATGGATGGCGATGCCCGGCATCCAGACCTACAACGCGACGAAGGCGTTTATCTACAACTTCTCCAAGTCGCTGTGGTACGAGTTGAAGCCCAAAGGTGTGGGCATCACCGTGATGACGCCCGGGGCAGTGGATACGGCGTTGTTCGGCTTGTCGCCCTACTGGCGCCGCGTGGCGGTGAACCTGACGGTGTCTATCCCGCCTGAGAAACTGGTGAAGCGGGCGCTGAAAAAGATGTTCGCCGGCAAGAAAGCCGACATGCCGGGCGTGATTAACCACCTCATCACCCCGCTCCTGAAGCATACGCCCGACTGGCTCGTCTTCCTCGCCATCAAGTACATCGGGCAGTTCCAGAAGTAAGCAGTACGATTGTTAAGATTTTCCCTTCGCGACCTCCCCGTGTGTTTTTCGCGGGTCTATCGCGGGTCTCCCGCGGGTCGGAGGCATGTCCGTACCTCCCCAAAAATGTACTTTTGTTAAGATTCACTTATCCGCTCCAAATGAATCGGTGAACCGGTGAACCAGTGAACCGGCACTTTTCTAAAATATATACGTGTGTGCGCGCGCGGGTGTATTTATGGAAACTGCTGGTTCACTGGTTCACTGGTTCACTTTCCCGCTTATAGATAGATGGCAGGCAAAGATTAGAACTGCCCACTAACCACTGACCACTAACCACTAACCACTAACCACTGACCACTAACCACTGACCACTAACCACTAACCACTGACCACTAACCACTATTTGTTAATTTTTTATGAAAATATGTCCTTTTATTTGCACATGTGAAAAATAAGTAGTACCTTTGCACCGTCATCCGATAGCAATCTGCTATTCCCATAATGCAACAGTTTAGACGACCGTCTAAACTGTTGCACTTTTTATGCCCTTTTCCCTACTGTTTTCAGCCCTTTTTCGCGTCAGTTTAGACGGTCGTTTAACCTGTCGCATAGCCAATCAAAAAAGCATATTGCTTAACCATTTAGGGTTGAGATAAACGAACCAATAAATTCACCATTAAAAACAAAAAAACATTATGGAAGACCAAGTTAGAGTAATTAACAACTCAGCACCTTTCGTTTCAGAGCCTTTTCTGGATAATGATGGTCTGTTTAAGTATCGAGTTTCTCGCTATTCTACTCATTTAGAATCAGGAAATATCGATATAATAGAACTTCCTTCTATATTTCTTTCTGAAGCAGATGCCAAGGCATGCGCACATCAGCTAAATGAGGAATACAAAAACGAGGGCAATCTGTAAAATTCTTTTATAAATAAATAAATTGTACAATGGAAAAAGGTAAAAATATTATCGATTATCTTCCTGAGAGGGTGCGAATGGTCCCAAGAACGCTAAAAGATGTTATAAGACGATTTAAATTTCTTCTAACGACCAAAGATGATGATTTCCTTACTGGCAACCGATATACAAATAGCGATACAGATTAAATAACAATTAATAACTAACTTTCAAAAATGTCATGAAAAAATTTACTCTTTTATTGTCTGCCATGCTATTGGCATGCGCGACAAACTTGTGGGCAGGTGAAACGTGGGTCAAGGTAAGTATTGACCAACTCACTCCAACCGATGTATTTCTTATTGTAGATTCAACATCCGGTTGTGCAATGAGTAATAACCCCACCAAAGCACCGACAGCAGTTGCAATCATGAAAGATGGTGTAGTGGATATTTCCAAAGTAGCGGCTAATTTAAGATGGAACATTACCGGCGATGCGGTCGAGGGCTATGTCATTTCTCCGAATGGTGATGCAACCAAGCGTTTATATTGTCAAAACGATAATAATGGTGTGAGAGTAGGAACACCAGAAACTGTGTACAACCTCTTTTGGGACGCGGAAGTAAATAAACTAAAACAGGTGGCTGCCATTGCTACGGATGGTACAATCACTACTCGTTGGATTGGGTGTTATAGCAATCAAGATTGGCGTTGCTATAAAAAAAGTTCTGAAAGCAATATCTCTGCCACAGTCACCAGATTCTACAAAATGGTATTGGAAGCAGACCCTGAGACTATTGCTATTAGCGGTACTCCTGACAAGACCAACTACGAGGAGGGAGAGACCTTTGACCCGACCGGTTTGGTAGTAACCGGCACCTACAGCGAGGGAGACCCCAAAGAGATTACCAGTGGTATCACGTGGACGATTACTCCCGAGGTGTTGGCAGATACTACCGAAGAGGTTAAAGTGGTTGCTACGGTGGGGACCATTAGCAGTACAGAGTATGTTGTGCCTGTAACTGTAACAAAACATGTTGTCATCCCGGGCACCTATACAATCGCACTGAATGCAGATTTGTATGGCGTAAGCACAGGAAATAATGGTACCGAGCAAACCGTTACAACAAACGACATTACGATTACTTCGGGATGTGCTTCAAGTGCCTCAAGCAAAACTAATTACGCAACAGACCATATCCGTTATTATGCCGATTCCTATTTGAAGTTGGCAGTACCCACGGGCTACGATATTACAAAAATAGAGTTCACGGCATTTGACGATAACTGGAAAGGTAGCATCACTGTTTCTGCAGGTACATACGACAATGATACCAAAACATGGACAGGTGAAGCAAATAATGTTGATTTCTCATTTGCCGCGCAAAACCGCGTACAGACTATTGCCGTAACCTATGGGGTTCACAAAGAGGTGCCATCTGCTATTGACAATGCAGCCGTTGAGATGCCTGCTGTGAAGAGCATTGAGAATGGGCAGTTGGTTATTGTGCGTGATGGTGTGAAGTACAACGCTATGGGTGTACGTGTGAACTAATCGGGAGAATTTCAAACGAATAGAAGTCGTTTCTTGTTAAACTATTAAACTCTTAAAATCATGTGTATGCAATTCCGGCAGAAATATGTCTTGAAAAAAGAGGTGAATGAGTACTTCCTTAATATCTTATTCCCAAATAATCGAATAAAAGAGTATGGAATTACGATAGAAGGAAATATTGAATGCCCTAACACGGAGGAAGATTGTTATGGACAAACAACTGTTATTTATTTCTGTTACAGAGTTTCCGAAGGATTAACAAAAATAGGGGCTATAAACGAGGAGGGTTTTAATTATTTTTTCAAGAAAGAAATGTTTTATAGTTCTTTATAAATCCCATAATCCCCTATGCTACGGGGTGCGGTTTGTAGAATTTGTACTTTGCAAGTCGTACATCGTAAGGTAGGTGGGTTTCCAGCCGTTGCGGTCGCGGGAGCGAGTGGGCGGTTGCAGTTCATGAAATATGAATGAAATTTAGTTTGTAGAGAGAGCCCGTCGTGAGACGTGCTCTCTTGTTTTTTCTCCGTTAATGGGCGTTTTATTCTCCGTTAAATGCCATTAAAAGACCATTTAATCCCCAATTAGGCTCCGTTAATGGGCGTTCATTGGGCGTTAATTTTTCCATTAAATGCCATTAAAAGACCTTTTAAGCCTCCAGTAAATGCCATTAAAAGACCATTAAAATCCCCGATTAGGCTTCGTTAATGGGCGTTCATTGGGCGTTCTTTATTTTGGTAGGGATGGGCAGGTTCGCCGATTGATTCTAAAGCATTTTGCGCGGGGGCGTACTTTTTTCTACTTTTTTTGCGGAATAATTTGCATATCTTTTTTTTTTGTTGTATCTTTGCGGAAAGTTTTTCTCATCAGATAAAGGATGAAGGATGAAGGATGAAAGACTAAATAGTTCCGACTCTGAGTCCTCATCGAAAAAGGTAATAAGTCTTTAATCCTTAATCTTATAGCGAAGCGGTCTTTAATCCATTATATGTATATCGCCATAGCAGGAAATATCGGTGCGGGGAAGACGACGCTCACGAAGATGCTCGCCAAGCAGTACGGCTGGGAGCCGCGCTTCGAGAGCGTGAAGTTCAACCCCTACCTGTCGGACTACTACACCGACATCCCGCGCTGGTCGTTCTGCTTGGAGACGTATTTCCTGAAAGAGCGGTTCAAAGATATGCTCGCCATCGGGCAATCCGAGCACACCATCGTGCAAGACCGCAGTATCTTCGAGGGGGTGTATGTGTTCGTCCGCAACAACTACCGCCGCGGCGACCTGTCGGCACGCGATTATGAGACATATATGGAACTCTTTGAGTTGATGAAGCAGCAGATGCGGTTGCCCGACCTGATGATTTACCTGCGTAAGTCGGTGCCCGCCCTCATCGCACAGATACAGCAGCGCGGGCGAGACTACGAGCAGACCATGCAGATAGACTACCTGCGCGACCTGAACGATGAATACGAGGACTTTATTTACCATCAATACGAAGGCAAGGTGCTGGTGATTGAAGCCGACGGGCTGGACTTTGAGCACCGCCCTGAGGACTTCCAACTGGTAACCAACAAGATAGACGCACAGTTGTTTGGACTGTTTTAAGACTACGCTGTCGCTCCGTGTTATAAATTTCATGTATAGAAGCCCTTGCGGGCTGTAAGAAAGTAAATGTACGAAAGCCCTACGGGCTGTACACGGAGTGAAACGGAGTTCCCTACACGAAGTTCCTTACACGGAGTGAAACGGAGTTGCCAACACGAAGTGAAACGGAGTTACTAACACGAAAGTTTATATATCATGCACATCGCGGTAGCAGGAAACATCGGTTGCGGAAAGACAACCTTGACAAAGATGCTCGCCAAGCACTATGGCTGGGAGCCGAGATTCGAGAGTGTGGAGTTTAATCCCTACTTGGAGGATTTCTATGCGGATATGAGTCGCTGGTCGTTCAACCTGCAAGTGTTCTTCCTCAACAAACGCTTCAAGGACGTGGTGGAGATCGCCCAATCGGATAAGTACATCATCCAAGACCGTACTATCTACGAGGACGCGCGGATTTTCGCCCCCAACCTCCACGACCAAGGGTATATGTCCGACCGCGATTTTGACAACTACCGCGACCTCTTCGACCTGATGATGTCGCTCGTGAAGATGCCCGACCTGATGATTTACATCCGCTCGTCCATCCCCACCCTCGTGGCGCAGATTCAGAAACGCGGACGCGCCTACGAATCGACCATGCGTATCGACTACCTGCAAGGACTGAGCGACAAGTACGAGGCATGGATTAGCGAGTACAAAGGGCGACTGCTCATCATCGATGGCGACAAGATAAAGTTCGGCGACAACGCCAAGGACTTCCGTTGGGTAACCGACCATATCGATGCCGAACTGTTCGGTCTGTTCCCCTTCGAAGCCGAGACGGGCGTGGGGAGAGAGATATAGAGGATAAAAGATACAGGATGAAGGATAAAAGACTTATTACCTTCGTCTGTATTAGGATGAAGGATTAAGGATGAAGGATAAAAGACTTATTACCTTCGTCCATATTAGGATGAAGGATTAAGGATGAAGGAAAAAGACTTATTACCTTCGTCTATGCGTTCTCAGAGACGAAACTTACTTCAACTCCCCCGCCTCCCTCGTAGAGGGGGGGGAGGGGGTAAGGGGGCGGAAGGAGGACTCGGCATTCAGTCGCAACGAGGATACAGAATGAAGGATAATGGACTTATCATATTTGTTTCTTTTTATGCGTGGGTTAATTTTGTTTGTTCTTTTATTTTCCTTTGCGGCTGAGTGCCGATGCTTGCATCCCGCCCCCATACCCCCCCTCCTTTCAGGAGAGGCGGGGGAGTTAAAGTTACCTTCGTCTATGAGTTTTTCAGAATCAAAACTATTGAGTCTTTAATCCTGTGTCCTTAATCCTTTATCCAAAGAAACTATTTAGTCTTTAATCCTTAATCTTTCAGTGAGCGAAGCGAACGGTCCTTAATCTAGTATGCAACATTTTCTTGATTATATTGCCATTGAGCGGCACTATTCGCCGAAGACGGTCAGCGCTTATCACGATGACCTGCGGGATTTCTGCCGCTTCCTCGGCGTGGAGCCCGAGCAATATGACCCGAAGATGGTGGATGAGGAGGATGTGAAAGCATGGATGATGCACATGCTTGATGAGGAGAAGCAGTCCGTCCGCAGCGTCAAACGGCGGCTGTCCGCACTGCGGTCGTTCTATAAGTACCTGCTCCGCATGGGGCGCGTGGAGAAAGACATCACGCAGCGCGTCATCGCCCCCAAAGCCGACAAGCCGCTGCCCGTCTTCTTCCGCGAGAGCGAGATGGAGCAAGCCACGGAGATGGACTTCGCCGCCGATGATTTCTGCGCTGCCCGCGACTGTCTCATCATCGAACTGCTCTACCAAACGGGCATGCGCCGCGCGGAGTTATGCCACCTCATGCCCGCCGACATTGACCTCACGCAGAAACAGATACGCGTGTTCGGCAAACGCCGCAAAGAGCGCGTCATCCCCATCGGCGATACCCTCGCCAGCCAGATACAGACCTACCTCGGGTTTCGCGGGGAGTTAGGGGATCAAGGCTCTTGGGACGCTAATATACTCCCCCGCCCCGCTTGCGGGGTGAAGCGATGTCCGATGGACATCGAGGTTAGGGGGCGGGGGAATGAAACCTCGGTAACCCTCCCCCTCCTCCTCAAGCAGACCCGAAAGGAGGAGATAAAGCCCTTGACTGAGAACGATATCTACCGCATCGTGCGCTCGCGTATGGGCGAGGTCAGCACCCTCAAGAAACACTCCCCACACGTGCTGCGACATACCTTCGCCACCACCATGCTCAACCACGGCGCAGACATCCGCACCATACAAACCCTACTCGGACACGCCTCTCTCAGCACCACGCAGGTCTATACCCACACCACCTTCGAGCAGGTGCAGAAAGCCTACCAACACGCCCACCCGAGGGCAAACAAGACCCTCTCTAACTCCCCCTTAAAGGGGGAGAACCAATAAAGACCCTCTAAATCTCCCTTAAAGGGAGACTTATATAAATAACTATTGTTTAACTTTAACTAATCTTCCTACTCCCTCCCTTGTAGGGAGG
>JBJECJ010000033.1:12282-14406 GCA_051870955.1 Paludibacteraceae bacterium
AAATAACTATTGTTTAACTTTAACTAATCTTCCTACTCCCTCCCTTGTAGGGAGGGTCGGGGAGAGTCAAGCGTTTACTATGAAACTCAACACCCAAGCCGTCAATTTTGACATCGCTGACCGTCTGTCAGCCCACATCGAGAAGAAAACCCGTCGTTATGAGAAACTGTTGCCCGAGGCTGCCGAGATGGAGATTCGCCTGACCGTCATCAAGCGCGAGACCAACCTCAACAAAGAGGCAACCATCCGCGTGCGCGGTATCGGCAACGAACTCTTTGCGGAGAAAGTGTGCGACACCTTCGAGCAGGCGGTGGACGAGGCACTGGATGCCCTCGACCGCCAGATAGAGAAGCATAATGCGAAATAAACTCCTGCTCACCCTTTCCACCAAACACCATCAAGAACGCGGGCGGTTCGCCCGCCGTTCTCTTTGGGGTGGCACAATGCGTCTGGCATTGTGCATTGGTTTTTTGGTATGCTGCCTCGCACTCTCTGCCGGCGAGGTGATACTCGTGGGCGACGTGCTGAACGAGGCAACGGGTGAGCCTATCCCCAACGTGCACATCTACCTGCAAGGCACGCAACAAGGGACGGTCACCAACGATGAGGGCAGTTTCTGCCTGAAAGCCGACATCGACCGCAAGCGGCGGCTCATCATCTCCGCCGTCGGCTACCATACCCAGCGCTACGACATCGAGCCGAACACCATGGCAGGTATGCAGGTGCTGCTGCGCGAGAAGACGAACCTCTTGGCGGAGGTGGTCGCCCTCCCGGGAGAGAACCCCGCCATCCCCCTCATCGCCCAAGTGCGCGCCCATCGCCCCGAGAACGACCGGACGTTACAGAGCCAAGAGCAAGGAACAAGGAGCCAAGAACCAAGAGACAGGAACCAAGAGCAAGAGCAACCGCAGGCGAGACGCCCGCGTCCCCAGTACTTATCCGGTGCCGAGCGGACATGGGTTGCCTCCAGCGAACTGTATATCAGCCACATTGGAAAGCGGCAACTGCAACGCCATCTATGGAAGAGCCTACGGGCGGGCTTGCTCACCACCGACGACTCCACTTTCCTCCTGCCCCTCTATCGCTCTACCCAACCCGTGCAACTCATCGGCAAGGGCATGCGCCCCGCGGGCGAGAAACAGGAGCAGGCACTCATCCTCTCCGCCTCCGACTACTCCGTCCTGCTCACCCCACCACAGAACCTCAATTTCTACCTCAACTCCCTCGACATCCTCGGCGAGAGTTTCCTCTCGCCGCTCGCTTCCTCCGGCAACACCTACTACCACTATTATCTCGCCGACTCTGTGGCGGGCGCGTACTTGGTGCATTTCCGCACGAAGAACCCTTTCTATGCCACCTTCAACGGCGAGATGTGGATAGACTCCGCCACCTATGCCGTGCGGTCGGTCTATGCCGAGGTGCCGGCGCAGAGCCGCGTGAACTACCTGAGCCAACTGCAGATACGCCAGCAGTTCGCCCCCGACCACAGCCTGACCCGTGAGCAGATAAGTGTCCTGCTCGACTTCGCCGTCAAGACTGACACCACCCACCTCTTCCCCACCGTACTGCTGAGGACGGAGGTAAGGGATGAAAGATTAAGGACGCAGGATGAAAGACTAAATAGTTCTGTGGATAATGGAGGTGCGGTCTCCATGCCGCAGCATGAGAGCGAAATGGATACCATGGTGCGGCCTGGAGACCGCACCTCCTTGTCCGCCTCAGAGACGGAGGTAACCAGTCCTTCATCCCAAGAAAATCCTTTATCCCCATTAGATTCCCTCCCCCTCATCCGTGTGGCGAAGTTCGCCGCGACGGTGCTCACCACGGGCTATATCCCCACGGGCACGTGCATAGACATCGGCAACATCCGCGAGATACTCGACTTCGGCGAGAGCGAGTTCGTGCACCTCGGCTTGCCGCTACGCACCAACGAGCGGCTGTGGAAGAACGTGTCCTTAGAAGCCGCAGCGGGCTATGGCTTTCACGACCAACGATGGAAAGGACTCGGGAAGATAAGTATCAACCTGCCCACGCAGCGGCGCAACATCCTGCGCATTGAGTACCAAGACCACTATATCGCCACCGAGGTGGACGGCATGTACCCCTACTACCACGAGAACTTCT
>JBJECJ010000034.1:0-52405 GCA_051870955.1 Paludibacteraceae bacterium
TTCAGAATAAACATGATTTTCTCTTAATCAACACAGGCTTTTACTGGTGAGCCTTTGTAAGCCGACCGTAAGCAGACCAGAGTTAGTGATTAGTTAGTGATTAGTTAGTGATTAGTTAGTGATTAGTTAGTGATTGCACTGTCCGTACCGAGACCATAAAGGAGGGTTCAGGGGGAAATTCCGCAAGGAAAAAGTAAGTTCATAAATCCTGTTTCGATGACTGTACTGTACGAAGATAATCACATCATTGCCGTCAACAAGACCTGCCGCGAGATAGTGCAGGGCGACAAGACGGGCGACACCCCGCTGAGCGAGGTGGTGAAGGCGTATATCAAAGAGAAATACCACAAGCCCGGCGAGGTCTTCCTCGGGGTTACCCACCGGCTCGACCGTCCGACCAGCGGCGTGGTGCTCTTTGCCCGCACGAGCAAAGCGCTCACGCGGCTGAACGAGATGTTCAAGAGCCACGAGCAGATACAGAAGACCTATTGGGCAATCGTGGAGCACGCGCCCGTGCCCGCCGAGGGAAGGCTGGTGCACAGGTTGGTGCGCAACGAGAAGTTGAACAAGTCGTTCGTGGCAAAGGACGGTGCCCGCGACGCCAAAGAGGCGCGGCTGAGTTACCGCACGCTGGCGCGAGGGGAGCGCTACACGCTGGTGGAGGTGCAGTTGGAGACGGGACGACACCACCAGATACGCTGCCAACTGGCGGCTATCGGCTGCCCGATAAAAGGCGACTTGAAGTACGGCGCCAAGCGCAGCAACCCCGATGGCGGCATCTCCCTCCACGCACGCCAGGTATCCTTCATCCACCCCGTGAGCAAACAGCCAACCACCATCACCGCCCCCGTCCCCGACGAACGGATATGGCAGGAGTTGACCGCGGGGCTGATATGATGGGGCATAAACGCTCCGTTAATGACCGATTATTTATAATCGACAATACTAATTCGTCTTTAATCCTTAATCTTTTATCTTTAATCCATAAAACCATGAAACACTTATTATTAGGCGATGAGGCGATTGCTCAGGGCGCTATTGATGCGGGACTGAGCGGCGTGTATGCCTATCCCGGCACTCCCTCGACGGAGGTAACCGAGTACATCCAACTCCACGAAGCCAAACGCACGACCACGGAGCCCATCTTTTGCCGCTGGGCGACCAACGAGAAGACCGCCATGGAAGGCGCGCTCGGCATGTCGTATATGGGCAAACGCGCACTGGTCTGCATGAAGCATGTGGGCATGAACGTCTGCGCCGACGCGTTTATGAACGCGGCTATCACGGGCGTGAACGGCGGACTGGTGGTGCTGGCAGCCGACGACCCGAGCATGCACTCCTCGCAAAACGAGCAGGACTCGCGCTTCTATGCGAAGTTCGCCATGATTCCATGCTTCGAGCCCTCTAACCAACAGGAGGCTTACGAGATGACCCGCCATGCTTTCGCGCTGAGCGAGGAACTGCGCACACCCATCCTGCTGCGCGTTACCACCCGTATGGCGCACTCCCGCGCCGTGGTGGAGACCACCGATGAACTGCCGCGGCAGAACAAACTGTCGCTGCCGGAGAACGTGCAACACTTCATCCTGCTGCCCGCTTTCGCGAAGAAGAACTACGCCGAACTGGTGGCAGCACAACCCGTCTTCACCGCAAGGAGCGAAGAGTCGCCCTACAACACCTACACGCGCGGAGCAAACCAGAAGCGCGCCATCGTGGCGACGGGTATTGCCTACAACTACCTGATGGAGCAAGGCGAGCCCGACTGCACGGTGCTCAAGATTGCACAGTACCCCTTGCCCGTGTGCCTCATCGAGCGGATGGTGGCAGACGGCGCGGAGGAAGTGCTGGTGATGGAAGAGGGGCAGCCCGTAGTAGAAGAGTTGCTGCGCGGCATGCTGCCTTCGACGGTGGCGGTGAAAGGACGTCTGACGGGCAACCTGCCGCGTATGGGCGAACTGACCCCCGATGCCGTGCGCAGGGCGCTGGGCATGGAGCCGTTGCCCGTGCGGGAAGCCGACACGCTGGTAGTGAGCCGCCCGCCCGCACTCTGCCAAGGCTGCGGACACCGAGACATGTACGCCGCGCTCAACGAAGTAGCACGAGAGTACCCCTCGCCGCGTATCTTCGGCGACATCGGCTGCTACACGCTCGGCGCACTCTCGCCGTTCCATGCTATCCACGCCTGCGTGGAGATGGGTGCCTCGGTAACAATGGCGAAAGGCGCTGCCGACGCAGGACAACACCCCTCCATCGCCGTCATAGGCGACTCTACCTTCACCCATAGCGGCATGACTGGACTGCTCGACTGCGTCAACTCAAACGCGAACGTGGTGGTGCTCATCTCCGACAACCTGACCACGGGCATGACGGGCGGACAAGACTCCGCGGGTACAGGACGCTTGGAGCAGATTTGTACGGGACTGGGCGTAGCACCCGAGCACGTGCGCGTGGTGGTACCCCTGCCGAAGAACATGGAGGAGATAAAGCAAGTGCTGCGTGAGGAAATCAACTACGCAGGCACATCCGTAGTAATCGCCCGCCGCGAGTGTATCCAAACCCTGAAACGACACTTGAAGCAGAAAGCGAAGAACAATTAATAGTGAATAGTTAATAGTTAATATCGCATTGTATTTCAATAACAAACTACTTTCATAGGATATAAAGGGATATTAACTATTAACTGATAAACTATCAATTATTAACTATTAATTATTAACTATCAATGAAACGTGATATTATATTAGCAGGCGTGGGAGGACAAGGAATCCTCTCTATCGCTACCGTGATAGGCGAGGCGGCACTCGCCGAAGGACTCTACCTAAAGCAAGCCGAGGTGCATGGTATGTCGCAGCGCGGCGGCGATGTGCAGTCGAACCTGCGTATCTCCACCGAGCCTATCCATTCCGACCTGATACCCAAAGGCGGAGCCGACTTGGTCATCTCGCTGGAGCCGATGGAGGCGTTGCGGTATGTGGAGTATCTGAAACCCGACGGGTGGATAGTAACCTCCTCGGTGCCCTTTGTGAATATCCCTAACTACCCCGACTTGGAGGAGGTGCTGGCGCATATCAAGGCGTTCCCCAATCATGTGCTGCTGGATGTGGAGGCGCTGGCGAAGAGCGTGGGCGCACCTGCTCAGGCAGCGAACATGGTGCTGCTGGGTGCGGCTATCCCTATGCTCGGCATTGAGCACGACAAGATGATTGCAGGTGTGGAGCGCGTCTTTGCCCGCAAAGGCGAAGCCGTTGTCGCCACCAACGTGAAAGCCGTAGAGGCAGGGTATAACCAATTAAAAATTAACAATTAACATGCCACTGCTATGTATCTCGATGCATGTTAATTATTAATTGTTAATTGTTAATTTGCGAAGCAATGTTTCCCTTAGATAAACGATTAGTGGACCAGACGTGTATCGACTTTGGTTTGCGTAATGCCCATGAGTTGGGCAATGCGAGCATTCGCCAGTTGGTGGGTGTAGTGAAGGACATCGAGCGTGCTACGGGCGAGGAGTTTATCCACATGGAGTTGGGTGAGCCGGGCTTGCCCGCCGAGGCGATAGGTATCGCTGCGGAGCACAAAGCGCTGAAAGAAGGCTGCGGCTCCCACTATCCGCTCATCACGGGTATTCCCGAGGTGAAGCACTGGGGCAGCGAGTTCGTGCGGGCGTTCATCGGGCTGGATATCCCGCCCGATTGTATTGTGCCGACGGTGGGCTCTATGCAGGCGGCTTTTGCGCTCAACCTGACCATCTCGCAGTTTGACAAAGAGCGCGACACGGTGCTGTTCATCGACCCCTGTTTCCCTGTGCAGAAACAGCAGTGCGCGGTGATTGGTGTGCGCGTGGAGGCGTTCGACGTGGCGGACTTCCGAGGCGAAGCGTTCGGCGAGGAGTTGGAGCGCCATTTCCAAACGGGGCGTATTGCCGCCGTGCTGTTCAGCAACCCGAACAACCCCTCGTGGATGTGCCTGACGGAGCGCGAGTTGGAGATACTCGGGCGGCTGGCTACCCGCTACAACGTGATGGTGATAGAGGACCTTGCGTACCTCAACATGGACTTCCGCGAGCAGCGCGGCACACCCTACGAGCCGCCTTTCCAACCCACCGTGGGACGCTACACCAACAACTGCGTGCACATGATTTCCTGCTCCAAGATGTTCTCCTATGCAGGGCAGCGTGCCGCCATCGTGGCGATGAATCCCTATCTCGCACACCGCCCCTATCCCGCGTTGGCGGAGCGGTATCACAACGACGGCGAGTTCCTGCGCAACTTTATTTATGTGGTGTTGTACTGCCTTTCAGCCGGCGTTACCCACTCTGTGCAACATGCTATGGCGGCGATGTTCAAAGCGGCGTGCCAGGGTAAGTTACGCTTCGTGGAGAACACCCGCGAGTATGCCCGCCGCGCTCGTCGTATCAAGGAAATCATGGAGAAGAACGGTTTCCGTATCGTCTATGACAAGGACACCGACGGACAGCCCGTGGGCGACGGATTCTTCTTCACTTTCGGCTACCGCGACTGGACGGGAGAGCAGTTGCTAAACAAATTGATTTACTATGGCGTGTCGGCGATATCGCTTAGCAACACGGGTGCACAGCGCGAGGGTATGCGCGGCTGTGCAAGCGCCATCCGTGAAGACCAATACGATGAACTCGACCGCCGCTTAGCCCTATTTAATAAGGAGTATGAACATATGTGATGGCGTGAAATGGGCTATTGAACCGATAACGGACTGCTCTTGGGAGGCAGTCCAAGAGATGTTGCCGCAGGTCTCGGAGCAGCGGCGGGCGCAGGCGTTGCAGTATAAGCACGCCTTCGGGCAGTATGCCTGCTTGAAGTCGTATCTGATGTTGCAGGACTTGCTCCGTGAGCACTATGGCATAGAGGGTGATTTGCTCTTTGCCTACAACGAGTACGGGAAACCGGAGTTGGATATGGGTGCCATGAGCGGAGCGGGGTGCACCTCAAAGCCCTATTTCTCTATCTCTCATTGCAAGCAGGCCATCGCCGTAGCGGTGGCAGACATCCCCGTAGGCATTGATATAGAGACCCTTCGCCGACCTTCGGAGGCACTGATAGAGAAGACGATGAATAAGCATGAACAGTTGCTCTTAGCCTATTCCGACACGCCCGATGATTTATTCACTTCGTTATGGACGGCGAAAGAGGCTGTGCTGAAATGCAAGGGAACGGGTATCACGGACGAATTGCACGATGTGTTGTGTGAGGTGTCAGACGGTAAATTCTCCATCAAGACTTCCCGCCCCTCTCCTACCACGGTCTGCACCATCTGTGTGAGCAATGAATAAGGACCCCGAGGCGTGAACCTACCCCTCCGATAAAGAGTCGATACCTTACCGACAGTCAGCCGACGGTCAACCGACGGTCAACCGAAACTCTAACGATAGCCAACCGCTACTTGCAGTAGGCTATCGTTGTTTGTCCGCCTTGGTGCTGTGAGCCTTTTTCTTGTCTCTCCCCAGCACCAGCAGTTGAATACTGTTGAAGATGTTTTGCCAGATGATGTAGGCAGCGGGACCGAGGGCAGCGAGCGGGCATAGGTAGGTCTGCGCCATCCATACCCCCAGCGTGGTGTTCTTCTGTCCGAACGCTTGCCCCGCGGTTACTCTGCTCACGAAAGGCATATCGGTGGGCAAGTCATCGCGTATGACCTCGGCACGATAGTCCTCCCCTTTGGATGGGGCGGGGAAGTGGTGCCCGATGGTTTTGCCGAGGAAGAACTGCAAGAGGCATGTGAGCAATGCACCGCCAAACAGGAAGACTAACGTCCAGCCGTTGAAATGGGTGGTGAGCATGGAGTGGGTGATGTCTGCCATGAGGATGATGAGTGTGCCTGCCCAGAGGTAGAAGGGAACCGATACCCATGCCTTGGTGAGGGCGAAACGCTTGGTGGAGCCTTTGTACCGCTGCCAACCGTCATAGCACAGCCGAAGCAGCCACGCGGCGAGGAAAGGTCCGAGCAATAGCGGTCCCACCTTTCCGAGAATCAACCCGGAGGCATGCCAAAAGGTCATGTCTGCCATCGGATTGACGATAGGGAAGAAAGCGGGCACGATGATTGCCGTGGCGATATTGCTCAGCATAGTGAACGTGGTCAGGTTCTGTATGGAGCCGCCCATCTTCCCCGCGATGATGGGGGCTGCTGTGGCAGTGGGCATTAGCACGCATATCATCAGTCCTTGTGCAATGGCGGTGATATCCAACCCCTCTATTCCGCTGCCGGTTTTCTCAAATGCCATAATCCCATAGTAGAGCCCGACGGCGATGGCGAGTTGCACAAAGAGCACTATCCAATGCCAGCGGTGCAACCGTAAATCAAGCGGGTTCACCTTGCAAAAGGTGAAGAACAGCATGAGGAAAATCATCGGCGGCAAGAGGAACATCAGGTGGCGAAACAGCGGATACCCCGCCACACCAATCACCATAGCCAACCAAAGGGCATGTTTATCAAGAAAACGTTTCATAGGTTTATCATTTGTAACAGAATACGTTTAGGGAATATATCGGTAGCATTGCGAGGTGCTTGCCGTAACGTGCCCGATACCGCCTTCCACGTTGTCGTACAGTTGCACGCCCTCCATGTTGCCCATCTCATCGAACATATCTTGAATATCCTCCACAATGTTTCCCATTCCGTTGTTATTGTTGGACTCTTCGGCAAAGTAATCGGGCGCATATCGAGACACATATTTCCCCTGCACCATCTTTGCCCAATGCAGGTACTCGTCGCGCGTTACCGTTTCTACATTGAGTACGATAGAATCTATCTCCGCCCAGATGGAATCGTACCCTGTACGTAGAGGGGTGGGGTATTTGGGATTGCATTGCAGAGCCAGCAATTGGTATTGCGTCGGCTCGTGCGAGGTGGGTGCATAGAGCCCGAGAGAAGAACCGTAATAGCCTTTCGAAAGGCTTTTGTTGATTTCCTTACAGGTCAGGAAATGTATGTCGCGGGAGTAGATGTAGGAATAAGATTCATGCCAAATGTAATGAAAACAAGTATCAGGGTCTTGGTATTCCTCGTGGTTGGTGATGTAGGTAGTTGCTTGGAAACGATAGAAATGCGAGGTGTCTCCGCGATAAGCGGGCAGTTCTACTTGAAACTCAATAAACTTCACTTCTTTCTCCTGATACGCATTGGGTAATGCTGTGATATTTGCCTTCGGCGCAAACGGTATTTGTTGAGAAACGCTTGCTACTTGCTGAAAACGAGGATGAGATACCCGAAAGACCGCCTGCTCGCCTTCCCTCAATAGTCTGTCTGCCGTGAAATAATAGCCTGTTGCACCGCCGTATTGCGCTATGGAGAAGGTGTCGGCATACATTGTCTGCCAGTCGCCGTTGTCTATTTGTATCTCCACCTGCGCATCGGGTAGGAAACGCGGATTATGGTAGTAGAGGTAGTAGCCGTTCCACCCTCCTTCATGAAACATCGAATCCAAGGGTACGGTATCTTGGAAGAAGCGTGAACTGTTCACATATAATCGTGGCTGCTCGTCAGCACGGAGGAAACCCGTCAAGACCAATTGCTCGTCTGTTACTTCCCCGCGAAATGTTACGGGATGGTAAAAGAAGTTGTTATCGGAATCGCAAGCCGTGCAAGCGAGAACGAACAAGAATAGTATATATTGAACAAAGCGTTTCATACGTCCGTGTTAGAATTTGAAGGTGTAACTGATACTCGGCAGGATAGGGAAGATAGAAACTTGATACAAGGTGCTCTCTGTGGCATCGGCAATCATCATATACGGGTTGGAGTGGCAATATACATTATAGATGGAGATGTTGAGCAGGTGCTCGGCGTTCTTGCACCATGCGTACTTGCCCGACTCGTAGATGGCTTGGTGCTTGGCGAGTTTGTTCGGTCGATTCCATATCTTGCGCTGCTGTTCGCGGGTAGGCTCCTGCTGCCCCCACGCAGAGTACTTGTGCGGGAAATGGAAGTTGATACCGAGGTCCAGACGATGGTAGTCGGGCATTTGGTAGTTGTTGCGCTCCTCGAAGTACTCCACTTCCTCGCCTAAGGTCGGGTCGTAGTAATGTTGCGTGGCGAGCGTGGCGCGGGTGCCGGTGCCATAGACAAAAGTGCCCGCGATGTCGATATGCTTGTTTATTTGATATTGCAGCGTGATGCTCAGGTCATGCTCTCGGTCGTACTTCGCGTGGAAGGGGCGCCCGAAGTTTATCTCTTGCCCTTCGCGGTTGAACTGCCGCATGGAGCGGCTCCACGTGTAACCTACCCAGCCCGTTACGGGACCCGTCTTGCGTTGCAGCAACACTTCCACGCCGTAACTCCACCCGTCGCCCATCACCACTTTGTTTTGCCACGTGGTGGACGAGCCGAAGAACGAGGCACCGTCTTTGTATTCCAGCAGGTTCACAGAGCGCTTGTAGTAGCCCTCCACGCTGGCTTCCACTAGGTCTAAGATATTGTACGACAAGCCCGCTGCGGCTATCATTGAGTGCATGGGGGCTATCTCTTCCGTTACAGGCACCCACAGGTCAGTGGGCAGCGACACATCGGAGTTGGACAAGAGGTGAACATACTGCGTGGTGTAGGAGTAACTGGCTTTGAACGCCAAGTCCTTGTAGAGCAACGCCCGCAAGCCCACGCGCGGTTCGATGGAGGGATAGACCTTGCCGTTGATGCCATAGAGCGACCCGCGCACGCCGATGTTTAGTTTCAACCAACGCCACGGCGACCACTGGTCCTCGATATAGACCGCTGCTTCGTGTCCGTGCAAGGTACCGTCGCTGAGGGTGGTGTCTAAGCGGGTCTCGTTGTCTGCGTCTTGCTCAAAAAGGAAGAGGTTCCCTACCTCGGGACGGAACTGATGGTAGGCGTATTCCGCACCAAAACGCAGACTGTTGTTCGGCAGCGGTGTCCACTCATAGTGGGTCTGGAAAGTAACATCTCGGAGCGATGAGTTGTAACTCATCTGCTGCTCAAACGTGGCTGTGGTGATGCCGTTTCGTTTCAACACCTGCGTCATCGACTCTGCGATACTATATTTATATTGTGTGAAACTTAGTTGTGTATTGGAGAAAAGCCGAGAGGTATAGCAGTGCTCCCAGTTGAGTGCAGCCACGATGTTCCCCCATCCCATACGCATATTCATCTTTAAGCGCATTTTCTCTACGTCCTCTCGCTCGTTGTGCAGCATATTCAGGTACACGGCATCGTTGCCCATATAGAACGATGCGGAGAGTTTATCGGTCGTGTTCGCGAAGGTATGCGACAACTTGGCATTTATATCGTAGAAATAGGCTCCGGCACCCATCGTTCCGCCGCCCCTTGACAAACTGATGAGTTCCATGATGGGCGTGGTGAAGAGGTCAAAGTAGGTGCGCCGTGCGGAGATATTGAAAGTCGTAGTGCCGGTGGAGTCTTTCACGTGCGGGATAGGACCTTCGAGGTTGAATTTCGCAGCCAGCAAGCCCACGGTGAAGTTCCCGTGGTAGCCCTCGGTATTGCCGTCGTTCTGCCGCACATCGATGATTGACGACAGCCGTCCGCCGTACTGCGCGGGGAAATTTCCTTTATAGAGCGTTACGTTCTTGATAGCATCGGCGTTGAAGACCGAGAAGAATCCCATCAGGTGGTTCACGTTGTAGAGCGGCACGCCGTCCAAGAGAATCAGGTTCTCGTCCGGTCCGCCGCCGCGTACATACAAGCCCGCGCTACCCTCCGACCCGCTCTGCACGCCGGGCAGGAGTTGCAGGGCTTTGATGATATCCACCTCGCCGGCTATCATCGGGATGGCTTTTATCTGGCTGACAGGCACTTCGATAGCCGACATCTGCACCGCCTCGGGGCTGCTCACCGATTTCTGCCCCACCACGGTAACCTCTTCAATGACGGTGGCGGAACGCAGCGGGAAGTTGCAGAGTGTGTCTGCCGTGAGCGTAAGCGTATGGGAGTCGGATGTGCGGAAACCGACATAGTTGGCGCGGAGCACATGCTCGCCTTTGGGGAGCGTCAGCGAGTAGAAACCCGCGTGGTTGGAGACGGTACCCAGATGGCTGACCGTGTCAAACACGGTGGCACCGATAAGGCGCTCCCCCGACTCCGCGTCGGTGATGTAGCCGCAGATAGTGGCGCGTTGTGCCACCATCGTTAGCGGAAAAAGAAAAAGAAGGAAAATACCAAAACAGACTCTTTTCATACCATGTACTATTGGTCTTATTCTTTTATCGTTCCCTGCTCTACATGAAATATCTTTGCTTCCGGCGTGGGGCGGAGTAGGTCGGTCAGGTGTTGGCGGTCGGTGTCGGTGATGAATATCTGTCCGAAGCGGTCGCTGTTGACGAGTCGCACTATCCTCGCCACGCGCTCCGAGTCCAGTTTGTCGAAGATATCGTCCAGCAGCAGGATGGGCTTGCCGAGATAGAGTGCCTGTGCCAGTTTCATCGCCAGCAGATAGGTCTTCTGCTGTCCTTGCGAGCCCACGCGCTTCAGCGGATAATCGCCCAAGAGCATCTCTATCTCATCTTTGTGAATACCCTGCGACGTCCATCCCAAGATACGGTCGCGCTCCCGTGTTCGTACATACGCCTCGGCAAGGTCTCGGTCCTGCAACTGACTGATATACCGCAGGCTAACTTTCTCTGCATCGCCCGACAACTCGCTGTAAATCTCCTGAAAGAGCGGGATGAACTGCTCTACAAATCGGCTCCGCTCGCGATAGATATACTCCGCCTGCGGCACCATCTGCAACTCATACACTTCCAGCAGTGAACTTATACCGGGGACGCGGGCGTCTCGCCCGCGGTCAGTTTGGTACAAACTGTTTGTGTTGTTATTATTTATATCTCGGCATTGGCAAACCGACTCTTTCTCCTCTTCTTCTTTGAGCAATGCGTTGCGCTGTTTGAGCAGGGCGTTGTAGGTGTTCAGGCGGTTGAGGTACTCTTTGTTGTGCTGCGAGATGACCACATCGAGAAAGCGTCTGCGCTCCTCGCTGCCGTCTTCTATCAGTCGTCCGTCTTGCGGACTGACCATCACCAGCGGCAGCAAACCGATATGGTCAACCATCCGTTTGTAGTCTTTCTTCCCGTTGCGAAACTGCTTCTTCTGCCCGCGCTTCATCCCGCAAGTAATCGTAATCGGGTCTCCTTCCTCCCTATACACCCCCTGCACCATCGCCATCTCTTCGCCGTGGGTGATGTTCATCGAGTCAACAGCGTTGTAGGCGGACTTGGTGAAACTGAGCAGGTAGATGGCATCGAGGATATTCGTCTTGCCTTGTCCGTTCAGTCCGACAAAGCAGTTTAACTTATCCGCGAAGTGCAATTGCGCCTCGCGGATATTCTTATAATTCAGGATATGCAGTTCGTCCAAATACATCTAATGCAAGGTGGCTAACACCCTATCCAAAATATACTCCGTTTACTTACTCCCTCCCTCTTGTAGGGAGGGTTGGGGAGGGTCCTCCCCTTACACAAACATCTCCACATCCCCCTTGCTGATAGTGCTCCCGCCGAGGATGAGCAACCGCTCCACCACGTTGCGCAGTTCGCGGATGTTCCCCGTCCACGAGCGGGCTTGCAGCGCCGCGATGGCATCTGCCGCAAAGGTCTTGCGTGCGATGCCCATCTCCCCGCATATCAGTTCGTCGAAGTGATTGACCAGCAGCGGGATATCTTCCTTGCGCTCATCTAACTTCGGCACGTGGATGGGTATCACGTTCAGTCGGTGGAACAAGTCCTCGCGGAAGCGGTGAGCGGCTATCTCCGCTTGCAGGTCTTTGTTCGTCGCGGCTATCACGCGCACGTTCACTTTTATCGGCTTGTCGCTACCCACGCGCGTTATCTCGTTCTCTTGCAGCGCACGCAGCACCTTCGTCTGCGCGGCGAGCGACATATCGCCTATCTCGTCGAGGAAGAGTGTCCCCCCGTCGGCTTGCTCGAACTTCCCCGCGCGGTCTTTCACCGCCCCCGTGAACGCCCCTTTCATGTGCCCGAACAACTCGCTTTCTATCAACTCCGACGGTATCGCGGCGCAGTTCACTTCCACCATCGGCTTGTCTGCCCTCAGGCTCCCCTCATGCAGCAGCCGCGCCACCACCTCCTTGCCTGTGCCGTTGTCCCCGGTAATCATCACCCGCGCCTCGGTTGGAGCCACTTTCTCTATTATCTCCCGCACGCGCTGAATAGCCTCGCTCTCGCCTATCATCTGATTGCGTTTCCCCACTTTCTTGCGCAGCACGCTTATCTCCTGTTTGCTGCGGCTGTTCTCGGCTTTCAGACTCTTCTGCTCCAGCGCGTTCTTTGTCGTAACGAGCAGACGGTTCAAGTCCAGCGGCTTCTCGATAAAGTCGTAGGCACCTTTCTTCAGCGCCGTTACTGCCGTCTCCACGTCCGCATGCCCCGAAATCATCACTATCGGACACTCGCAAGCCTCCTCTTTCTGCAGCGTCTCCAGCACCTCAATGCCATCCATCTCAGGCATCTTCACATCGCTGTAAATCAGGTCGTAGCCGCCCGTCTTGGCTTTCTCCACGCCCTGTTTGCCGTTCTCCGCGAGGTCTATCGTATAGCCCTCAAACTCCAGTATCTCTTTCAGCGTGTTGCGTATCGCCCGCTCGTCGTCTATTATCAAAATCTTTGCCATAGTCCCATTGAAATCAAATTGCCCGCAAAGGTACAAAAAAAAACTGACATATGCAAGGTCAGGCGGATTTTTTAGCAACAAAGCCCCCTATTCCGCACCAATTCCAACGTCTCATCAAGCAATCCCTAAGCCGTCAATCACGGTAAAAAGACGGCAAAAGGACGGCAAAAAGACGGCAAAAGGACGAAAGAAGTACGTTCCTATCTGCTAAGTGTCATTAGTGGTTCGTTAGTGAAGATACGATGGGATAACTGACGGTAATGCGCGGAGGAAGGGGGTGGCAAGTGAGGCTTGACGGGCTCTTCCATGGCTGAAAAAACACGCCCCCCGCCGCCTCATTGTGGAAATAAAAACGAGTTTTCTACGTTTTATTTGTGTATTCCAAAAAAAAAGTGTAACTTTGCGGGCTCAAATCAAAATCAAAATCGAAATTCGTAAATCGTAATTCGTAAATATGTTACTGACTATCTTAAAGTCGAAGATTCACCGTGTGCGGGTGACGGAAGCCAATCTCGAATATATTGGCAGCATCACGATAGACGAGGATTTGATGGACGCAGCAGGCATCGTTGCCGGCGAGCGAGTGCAGGTGGTGGACAATGACAACGGTGCCCGCTTGGAGACCTACGTCATTGCCGGCAAACGCGGCTCGGGCTGTATCTGCATGAACGGCGCGGCGGCGCACCTGATACACGTGGGCGACACGGTCATCATCATGGCGTATGCCCTCATGACCCCCGAAGAGCAAAAGAACTTCCGCCCCCGAATCGTCTTCCCCAAAGAAGGAAACAAGATATAACTGCGTGTTAAAAAAGCCCCTTTGGGCTGTAAGAAAGTAAATGTAAAAAAGCGCTACGCGCTGTACACGGAGCGAAGCGGAGTTCCCAACACGAAGTTAATTACACGAAGTTATTAACACGCAGTTTCTAACACGTAGTTCCCAACACGAAGCGAAGCGTAGTTCCCTACACGAAGTTAATTACACGCAGTTCCCCCATGTTCACTCTCCAACAAACCGATACGCGTTCTTCTGCCCGTGCCGGGGTCGTACATACCGACCACGGCGATATCCTCACGCCCATCTTCATGCCCGTGGGCACGGTGGGCACGGTGAAAGGGGTGCACCGGCGCGACTTGGAAGAGGATATCAAGGCGCAAATCATCCTTGGCAACACCTACCACCTCTACCTCCGCCCGGGCACGCAAATCCTGCACGAGGCTGGCGGGTTGCATCGCTTCGAGGGTTGGACGCGACCCATCCTCACCGACTCCGGCGGCTATCAGGTCTTCTCCTTGACCGACATTCGCAAAATGACCGAAGAGGGCGTGCAGTTCTCCAGCCATATCGACGGGCGCAAACTGCTGTTCACGCCCGAGAGCGTGATGGATATTGAGCGCGAGATAGGCGCGGACATCGTGATGGCGTTCGACGAGTGTTGCCCGGGCACTGCCGACAGAGCCTACGCCAAAGCCTCTATGGAGCGCACCCATCGCTGGCTCGACCGTTGTATCGCCCGTTTCGACAGCACCCCCGACCTCTACGGCTACCGCCAGCATCTCTTCCCCATCGTGCAGGGCTGCGTCTATACCGACTTGCGACAAGACGCTGCCAAGCGCCTGCGCGACCTCAACCGCGACGGATACGCCATCGGCGGACTGGCGGTGGGAGAGCCCGCGGAGAAGATGTACGAGATGATAGAGGTAGTGAACGACATCCTGCCCCAAGACAAACCGCGCTACCTCATGGGTGTCGGCACGCCGTGGAACATCCTCGAAGGCATAGAGCGCGGAGTGGACATGTTCGACTGCGTCATGCCCACGCGCAACGGACGCAACGGCATGATTTTCACCCGCAACGGCGTGATGAACATGCGCAACAAAAAATGGGAAAACGACTTTACGCCCCTTGACCCCGACGGCACTTCGTATGTGGACCAACAATACACCCGCGCCTATGTCCGCCACCTCATCCACGCGCAGGAGATGCTCGGGCTGGAGATACTCTCTATCCACAACCTCGCCTTCTACCTTTGGCTCGTAGGCGAAGCCCGCCAACACATCCTCGCAGGCGACTTCAAACCTTGGAAAGACGAGATGATGAAACGCATCACAACGAGACTATAGACCCACCCCTGCCCTCCCTACAAAGGGAGGGAGAAAATGAAATTACTAAAACTAATCTTCCAAACCCTCCCCCTCTTGTAGGGGGAGTTGGAGGGGGTCCTCTCCTAAATGAAAAAACTCGACTGGTATATTATTGGCAAGTTCCTCGGCACGTTCTTCTTTTCGATAGTGCTGATACTGAGTATCGCCATCGTCTTCGACTTGACGGAGAAGTTGGACGATTTCTATGAGAATCAGGTACCTACGCGCGAGATTATCCTCGACTACTACCTGCCTTTCATACCCTACTATGCCAATATGTTCAGTTCGCTGTTTATCTTCATATCGGTCATTTTCTTCACTTCCAAACTGGCGGGCAACAGCGAGATTATCGCGATGATGGCGGCAGGCGTGAGTTACCATCGTCTGATGTTGCCCTACTTCATCTCCGCCACTTTCCTCTTCATTGTATCGTTTGTCTTGGGCGGCTATGTTATTCCACCCGCCACGGGCAAGATGCTCCACTTCACCGACAAGTACATCGAGCACTTCAGCAAAGAGAACGCCCGCAATGTGCAGATGGAGGTCGAGCCGGGCACCATCCTCTATATCGAGTCCTTCCAGAAACGCAGCAACATGGGCTACCGCGCCTCGCTGGAGCATTTCGAGGGCAAGACGCTCACCATGCGTATCACCGCCGACCGTATCCGCTACGACTCCACGAGCACTGGGGGCGCAGGCGTCTCGCCTGCGGAAAGCACGCTCACCGCGCAGCACCATTGGCACTTGGAGAACTACACCCGCCGCGACTTCGACGGCATGCGCGAGACGCTCACCCGCGGCAACCGACTGGACACCATCATCCCTGTCCAGCCCCGCGAACTCTTCGTTACCGCCGAGCAGGCGCAGGAGATGACCAACCCCGAACTGGTGGAGTATATGGAGTTGCAGGCGAAGCGCGGCGCGGGCAATATCCAAGCCTTCGAGACCGAGTACCACAAGCGCTGGGCGTCGCCGCTGGGTGCGTTCATCATGACCCTCTTGGGCGTAACCATGAGCAGCAAGAAGGTGCGCGGCGGCATGGGCAAGAACCTCGGTATCGGCATCGTCCTCACCGCGGCGTATATCCTCTTCTCCACGGTCAGCACCACCTTCTCGGTCAACGGCGTGATGTCGCCTTTCATGTCCGCATGGCTTCCCAACTTCATCTTCCTCGCCATCGGTATCGTCCTCTATTTCCGCGCCTTGAAATAAGCGAAGCACCATAAAACAGAATCCGACAGACTCATACAAACAACGCGACACAGAACAAAAGCCTTGTTCTGTGTCGTGTGTTTTTCGCGGGTCTATCGCGGGTCTATCGCGGGTCGACCGCAGGTCGGCAAGTTATGCCGAGTGCATACCTTTGAAGAGGATGGAGCGGATGGTGAGGAAGAAATAGCGGATGTCGGTGCGGACGGGGTGCTGCAAGTAGGCGTCCAAGTACTTCTCCTCGCTGGCAAACAGTTCGTCAAACGTCTTCGGGTGGTCGATGTAGAACGGCGGAATCAGCCCGGGCTTGCACCGCGTGCGTTTCTCTTTCAGTGCAGGCGGGTAGGTCTCAAACATCGTCTTGGACAGCGGACGCACGCCCACCAACTTCACGTCCCCGCGCAGCCAGTTGAGGAGCATGGGCAACTCATCCAGCCAATACTTGCGCATGAACCGACCCCACGTGGTAATCCGCCAATCGTCGTTGCTCTTGTCGGCAATGTCCATGCCCCCGCGCTGGTCGAATACGTATTTCTGGATATACTCCGCATAGGGGTGCATGGTGCGGAACTTATAGATATAGATGTAGTTTAGTGTTAAGGGTTGAGTGTTGAGCGTTATGTCCTTTCTCTTCCCCACGCGGCGCAACTTAATCAACGGTCCGTACACTTTTATCTGTTCCTGCGGGTAGGGCTGCGAGTGGCGGTGGGCAAAGATATACTCGATATGCCCCATTGTAACGCACTCGTCCACTTCGAAGCCGCAGTAGTAGAGTCGCCCATAGACCTCCGTCTTGGAGAGCATGCGCTTGCGTCCCTTGGTGATGTCGTAGTAGAGCCGCGAGGTAAAGAGCAGTCGTGGTAAGATACGTTTCCAGAAGAAATAGCAGGTATAGACCAGCCAGTTCAGCGGCTTTGGATAGCGGCGGAGCATCTTTTGCTTGACGTACTCTTGTGGGCGATAGCAGCACACGTAGCGCCCTTCGTCGGGCAGTTTCTGATTGACGATACAGAAGCGTCGGTTGATACCCTTCGCATCGTTCAAGAGCGTCAGGTCTATAATCGTGTTGTATTGATAGTCAGGTAGTTGCAGCAGACTGAATCGGTCTCTGTTGGCAACAATCTTCGTCTGTCGGTTGTTGAGTCTTGCTTTCTCCACCAGCAGTTGATAGTCCTCTTCGGTGGTGATGGAGAGCACCGATTGGTGGATAGTCTCCTTCGATATCTCCGACCGCTCCTCGTCGGGGCGCGTAACGCGGGCACCTGCCCGCTGCTCTATCTGCATGGCGGGCACGGTCATGTTCGTTGCGTACTTCCAATAGTGCTCCGTGAGAATCACCAGCAGGTCGCACACCGCCACCACCGATATCACCCACACGCCCGGCGTGGTGGAGAACGGCGTGAAAATCAGCGGGAAGAGGAAATAGTTCGCCAGCAGGAGTAGGGTAGTGGTGCCCGCCAGCGAGAGCAACGCCTGCCAGACTGCCGTGATTTTGTACGAACGGTAGAGCCGCGTGGTAAATGCCACCAAGAGCCACAACCCCATCAGCACCACCAAAGGTAGCAGATAGCCCCAGATGTTGTCTTTGTTGGCAGCCACACGCCAAACCAAGCAAATCACGGCTGCCGCTATCCACAAGAAAATATCCAAAATAAATCGCTTCACAATCAGTCTGTTTTTAGCATTGCCGCAGGCTTATCTCCAACGCACCAATGCATATTTTATCAGGTTCTTACTATTTTGCAGCACCCATTCTCTCGCCCACGCCGTCTTGCTGTTGGTCCATCGTTGCGGGTGGGTGGTCATCATCAGTCGGGTAGGGAAGGTGCCCTGCTGCAAGGCGCGGATGATATCCGCCGAGCGGTGATACACCAGCCCCTCCGCAGTCCACCGCTCTTGGTGCACGGGTATCTTGTCGCGCACGGAGTAGCGGTAGCCGTCCCAGCACCGCCCCGTGTCGGTTAGGTAGAACACCTCGCCGAAGGGCGTGTCGAAATAGGGCTCGCCGATGATACCGAGCGCGCGGTAGTCGTAGTGCTTCCACAGGTCTTTCCCGTCCCATTGCGAGGTGGGTGCACCGTGCATGCAGATGGTGCGCACGGGGTAGAACCCCCGCAGATACTCCAGCGCCGAGACAAAATGCGCGTATGCTGCCGCCGCATCACCTTTCGCTATCGACATATCCTCGTAGTGGTAGCCCACCTCGTGCCCCAGCGCCGCTATACTCCTTATATATTGTTGCTCGTCGGCTTGCTTTGGATAGACACGGAAATAATAAGTCGCCCGCACTCCCAGCGCATGCTCTATCTCGGCTGTCCGCAGGCTGTTCTGCGGCAGTTTATCCACATCGTGCCGCAAAATCAGATACCGTTCGGGCAATCCGCCTCCCGCCCGCAGGTCGCAGTACTGCTCAAAGGTCAGAAAGCGATAGCCTGCTTGCAGAAAGGCTTCCAACAATGCCCGATAAGTATCTAAGGTGAAATCCAACATGGAGAGATGTGTTTGACCGCTACGCTGTCCGACCGTAGCGCGGTCTTTACTTCAATTTCCCGAGTGCTTCTTTGATTCTGCGCATCGCCTCGATGATAAGGTCTTCGCTTGTGGCATAGGAGAGGCGGATACAGTTGTCCTCGCCGAATGCCGAGCCGCTCACGCAAGCCACGTGTGCCTCGTTGAGCAGGTACTCCACCACCTCGTTGGCGTTGTGCACCGTGAAGCCGTTGTGCGACTTGCCGAAGAATGACGACACGTCGGGGAAGAGGTAGAACGCCCCTTGCGGCTCCAGCACTTTCAGCCCCTCTATCTCTCGCGCGAGCCGAACTATCAGGTCGCGCCTGCGCTCAAACGCCTGCCGCATGGTCTCCACACAACTGCGGTCGCCCGTGTACGCTGCCTCGGCGGCTTTCTGCGCGATGGTCGTCGCGCAGGTGCATTGCTGCCCTTGCAAGCGCTTCACCGCGCTGATGAAGCCCTTGTCGTGGCATGCCAGCCAGCCGATACGGTAGCCCGTCATGGCATGACTCTTGCTCACACCGTTGATAATCACCACGCGGTCTTTCAGGCTCGCAAACTGCCCGAGGCTCTCGTGGTGCCCCGTGTAGAGGATATGCTCGTATATCTCATCGCTGATGACGCTTATCTCGGGGTGCTTCTCCAGCACGCGCACGATGTCCACCAGCGTCTCGTGGCTATACACGCTGCCCGTCGGGTTGTTGGGCGTGCAGAGCACCAGCAGGCGAGTGCGCGGCGTGATGGCGGCTTCCAACTGCTCCGCCGTCAGGCAGAAGTTGTTCTCCATCGTCGTGCGCACGAGCACGCTCTTGCCTTCCGCCAACTTCACCATCTCCACGTAACTCACCCAGCAGGGCGTCGGCAGTATCACTTCGTCGCCGGGACCCACCAGCGTCTCTATCGCATTGCAGAGACAGTGCTTCGCGCCCACCGACACGACTATCTCGTTTGCGTTGAACGCCTGCGGGTTATGCTCGCCCAACTCTTCGTTGAGGGTCTTGGCGATGGCTTCGCGCAGCGAGGGGAACCCGGGCACGGGGCCGTAGTGGGAGAAGTCGTTGTCCACTGCGGCTTTGGCAGCCTCTTTCACATGAGCGGGCGCGGGGAAGTCGGGCTCGCCCAGCGACAGTCCTATCACGTCCACACCCTCCGCGCGCAACTGTTGGCAGCGCGCGGCAATCTGCAAAGTCTGCGACTCGGCAAGCGAGTCAATACGTTTCGAAATCTGCATATCTTAGTTCTTAATTCTTGATTCTCAATTAGACCATTTCCGCCTGCAAAGTTACTGCTTTTTTTCGACATAACCAAATATCTCCCGTGTTTTGTTCAAAACATTTGCATTTACTGTTCGCTGCTCGGTGCTCAGCACTAAAACGCAGCCTCCGTTAACGGCGATTAACGGAGGCTTTATGGTTCTTTAATGGTCATTCATGGAGACAAATACTACCATGAGCGGGAGCCCTACAGTCGCTGCCCCATCATGTCGTAGGTCTCTCCGTTGCGGAGGATGAGGACTTGCCCGTTTCGGAGCACTTTGCGGGAGAGTTGGTTATCCTGCTGCGTGGCAGGGATAGCCGTTTCCTCAGAGGTGTCGAAAGAGCCGCTGTAGGTCTCTATCACCTCGCTGTCTGCGCCGTTGACGGTGAAGGTATAGGTGTAGTGGCTATTCGCGTCTAAGTTGGTAACCACAAACGAGAAGCCGTAAGCCGTTGATTGCGCGTCGGATTGGTTAGCCGACGGCTTGCTATCGCGGGCGGGTGCGAATGCCATGCCTACCAACTGCCCCATGTTGTTGAATATCAGCGTGCAGAACACTTCGCCGTCTTTGGTGATAGTCAGCGTGTAACTGCTGGCGGTGGGATTGATAGGCCATGTGAAGGTCGCGTAGTTGCCCGTAACCGTTACGCCGACTTGGTCTGTGGGCGTACCCTCAGGCAGTTCGCTCATCTCGTAGAAATGGTAGAAATCACGCCATTCGGGTGCCCATTGGTATGCTTTAATAGTACCAGCAGGTACATGGATACGGCAGTGTTTGTTAACACCTTTGAAAATATTGCCTTCACATGTTTCCAATTTACATACGGGAGGTGTCGTTGCATAGCAATAGATATCTGCTAAATTGGAACATTCATAAAATGCATAACTTTCAAGGCTACTTACGGATTCAGGGATGGTGATGGAAGTAAGAGAAGAGCACATATAGAACGCATATTCTCCAATGCTCGTTACGGAGTTTGGGATAGTAGTAGATTGACATCCTGCGATAAGGGTATTGGTAGCAGTTTCGATAATCGCATTGCAGTTGTTACGAGAATCGTACATTGTGTTACCACTTTCTACTATCATAGAAATGAGACTCTTGCAGTTGGCAAACGCCACGAGTTTAATGCTTGTTATGGAGTTGGGGATGGTTATAGAAGTGAGAGTGGAGCAAAAAGAGAAAGCCTCTGATTCTATGCTGGTTACAGTGTAGGCATAGCCATGGTCGGTTACAGTTTTAGGGATGGATGCAGTTATCAGACCTTCGTAATTGGTATTGCTCCAACTTTTTTGATAGGTTACCGCCACAGTGGAGTCGCTGGTGATGTTGTAGTAGAGGTCGCCGGATTGGAAGTCGTAGGCGTGGGTGCTTAGGGTGGTCAGTAGGAGCACCAAAAGCGGAAGTAGATGTTTTGTTCTCATGATTGTAATGGTTTTAGTGAATATATAATACTTGTAAATAAAAAAGCGTGAACTTTTCTTGCTTCATCTGAGTTTCTGAGGTCTTCGACTACCTATATTAACCAAATTATACACAAAAGCCCACGCCTTGCGGCGCGAGCGTATAGGCTGTGCTTGGTTAATATTATTACTGAAAAGTGTCGAAGTTTCCAGAAACTCAAGTTCGGCTTATAACGCTACTAATAAATATGTACTCCTAAAAAATCAACTGCGGTGCAAAGATACTGCTTTTTTCCGAATTGTGCAAGAGTTGCGGCAGGGAAAAGTACATTTTGTGTTTAGAAACCTATTTTTCGGGTAGAAGGCGGTCCGTCGGTTCGTCTTCCCGAGCCGAGAGCCGCCGCCCTTTTTCTCGCGGGTCTGCTGCGGGTCTGTCGTAGGTTTCTCGTAACATTTACCGCAGGTCGTCGGTGCGTCATCCGCACGAATCCCCGAGGGCGCAGGTGCCCTCGGAATAAGAGTCGGTATCGTCTCGGTACACTCTCGGTACACTCTCGGCACAGTCTCGTGTTGGAACCGAGCAGGAACCGACCTGGAACCGAGCAGGAACCGAGTGAGACTGCTGGAGAATGGCTGGTTAAGAAATGAAAAGCAGGTAAAGACGACGAATCCTGTATTGGCTCCGCGTTAAATAACGTGAACTCGAAATAAGATACATATACATCGAAACGGTGACAATTCTTTTATTTCAACAAAAATTTCCAAAAATTATTCAAATATGTTTTTCTCTTTAACATGTAATTTCCATTAATTATTCATTAATTCATTACCCAAAACCAAATTAGTCTTTGACTGCTGAAAATGGTTTGCCTATATCGAACTCACGTTCAATAACAAGAGGCTGCCTAACTTGACTTGTTAGACAGCCCTGCGCATCCTTTAGTATTTTCCTAAAAGAACAGCCCTATTCTACCGTTTTCTGCGCGGGAAGAGTTTGCGGATACGGGTGAGGGGTTTGGTGAGTGAGCCGCCGGCGACCACGAGGGTTACGGCGAGGATAATCAGCAGCAAGCCCATGCAGTCGCGGAGGGTGAGTTGCTCGTGGAAGACGGTGATACCGAAGAAAATCGCCGTGGCTGGCTCCAGCGCGCCGAGGATAGCCACGGGCGTGGGACCGATATAACTAATCGCTTTGGTGGTGCAGAGCAGCGAGATAGCCGTCGGCAGCAGTCCGAGCGCCAGCAAGTTGCCCCACAGATACCATCGGTCGGCAGGCGGCACGGAGATACCCTTGCCGTTGCAGAGCGCCGAGACGGCGAACACCATCCAGCCGAAGAGCAGGACATAGAACGTAACTTTCAGCGTGGGGATGGTCTTCATCCTGCCGTGGTCCACCCCCACGAGGTAGATGGCATACGAGAGCGCGGAGCCCATCACCAGCAGGGTGCCGACGGAGGACAGCGTGGAGCCGTCGCTGCCCTTGTAGAGCAAGCCGATACCCGCCAGCGCCGTGGCGATACAGAGCACGGTGAGCAGGGTGATACGCTC
This sequence comes from Paludibacteraceae bacterium, assembly GCA_051870955.1. Classification (GTDB taxonomy): domain Bacteria; phylum Bacteroidota; class Bacteroidia; order Bacteroidales; family Paludibacteraceae; genus Colicola. The sequence continues at coordinate 22,708 of JBJECJ010000034.1, forward strand.
GTGGAAGCATATCCACATCAAGAGCGCCACCATGAGCGGATAGACGAACAGCAGCGTGGAGGCGATACCCGCGTCCATGTAGTTGTAACTGAGGTAGAGGGTGAGCGACGAGAGGGCGAATAGTACGCCGAAGATGGCGAGCACAGGCACATCGCGCCAGCCTACGCGGAAACTGTGCCCGCGCAGGGTGAGCATGAGCGCGAGAATAGGCAGGGCGAAGAGATAACGAAAAAAGAGCACGGAGTTAGCGTCCATGCCCGCGTCGTAAAGCGGCAAGGTGAAGAGCGGATTCATGCCATAGGTGATTTCCGCCACCGCCGCCAAGAGGTAGCCTTTTAACTTGTTGCTAAGCATAATTGTTTAAGTAATAGATAATTCGCCCTTCGGGCTGTAATAAGTAATATCCCACTGTGCATATTACCTATTACTTATTACCGAGCGTAGCGAGTTCCTCCTATTCAGGGAACTCCATCAGATACGCTTTGATGAAGGCGTCGATGTCGCCGTCCATCACGGCATTGACGTTGCTCGTCTGGTAGTTGGTGCGGTGGTCTTTCACGCGGCGGTCGTCGAACACATACGAGCGAATCTGGCTGCCCCACTCAATCTTCTTCTTGCCTGCCTCCACTTTGGCAGCCGCCTGTCTGCGTTTCTCCAGTTCGAGTTCATAGAGTTGTGAACGCAGGTGCCGCAGGGCGTTCTCGCGGTTCTTCGGCTGGTCGCGCGTCTCGGTGTTCTCAATCACTATCTCGTCGGGTTGTCCCGTCAACGGGTTGATGAACTTATAGTGCAGGCGCACGCCCGACTCCACCTTGTTGACGTTCTGCCCGCCCGCGCCCGACGAGCGGAAGGTGTCCCACGACAAGCCCGCGGGGTCCACGGTGATGTCGATACTGTCATCGATGAGAGGCACCACGAACACCGACGCGAACGAGGTCATGCGCTTGCCCTGCGCGTTGTAGGGCGACACGCGCACAAGGCGGTGCACACCGTTCTCGGACTTGAGGTAGCCGTATGCCATGTCGCCTTCCACGTTGAACGTAACGGTCTTGATACCCGCCTCGTCGCCTTCTTGCAGGTTGGTGATGGTGGTCTTGTAGTCATGCTTCTCGCAGTAGCGCTGGTACATACGCATGAGTTGCTCCGCCCAGTCTTGTGCCTCCGTGCCGCCCGCGCCTGCGACAATCTTCAGCACCGCGGGCATCTGGTCTTCCTCGTGCGAGAGCATGTTCTTCATCTCAAGGCTCTCCACCTCGCCGAGGGCATGCGCGTAAGCAGCATCCACCTCCTCCTCGGTTACGAGTTCTTCCTTGCAGTATTCAAACGCCAGTTGCAGTTCCTCCACGGCAGCCCGCACGCCCTCGTAGCCCTCTATCCAACGCTTGATGGCTTTCACCTTGCGCATCTGCGCCTCGGCGGCTTTCGCGTCCTCCCAGAACTCAGGCGCCTGCGTATGCAGTTCTTCCTCTTGCAGTTGGATGCGCTTCTCGTCGATGGCGAGGTACTGTTTCAACTTGTCAGCACGCTGCTGAACGTCTTTTAGTTGGTCGATAGTTATCATTCTGATTACTCGGATTATGCTAATAATTCGGAGTATTCTGAGCATTCTGATGCCTCTGATACCTCCGCTAACGGACTGCAAAAGTACTGCTTTTTTCCCACATAAACAAATTTTATCGTGTTTTATCGCAATTTATTTGGTAGTATCAAAAAAAAACGCTACCTTTGCGGCAAATTTTCGATATTATTGCAATATGGCAAACGGTAATGAGCAACTCGTGGAAGAGTTGAAGGCGCTGGTAGCGCAAGATGATGTGATGGCAGTGAAAGAACAGGTAGAGCAGTTGAAGACGCAGTTCTACCGTGAGTATCACCAGCAGTTGGAGGCAGCCCGCGAGGTGGCTTCCCAAGCGGTGGCAGAGGGTGCGGAAGACGCAGCAGACGAGACGACATGGACCCCCGAGCCCGACCCCGTGGAACTGCAGTTCCGCGAATTGCTCAACGAATACAAGCAGAAGAAAGCCGAGGTAGCAGCCAAGAACGAGGCACAGATGCAGGAGAACCTGCAACGCAAGCAGGCTATCCTCGACCAGATGAAAGCCATGGCGGAGGCGGAGACCGCCGATGTGATGGGTAATCTGCAGAAGATGCGCGACCTGCAAACCGAGTGGAAGACCATCGGACAGGTGCCCCCGACCAACGCGCAGGAGATTTGGAAACTCTACCAGCAGTACCAAGAGCAGTTCTACGACCTCGTGAAGATAAACATCGAGTTGCGCGACTTGGACTTCAAGAAGAACCTCGAGATGAAGACCCTGCTCTGCGAGGCAGCGGAGAAACTGCAAGAGAACCCCTCCGTGGTGGAGGCAAGTCGTGCGCTCCAGCAGTTGCACGACGAGTGGGCGGAGATAGGTCCCGTGGCGCGTGAACTGCGCGAAGAACTGTGGGCTCGATTCAAAGCCGCGTCCACCATCATCAACAAGAAGCACCAAGCATATTTCGACCAACTGCATGCGCAGGAGGCGGAGAACCTCGCCAAGAAGCAAGCCATCGTGGAGCAACTCAAAGAGGTGGACTTCAGCAAACTGAAATCGAACAAACAGTGGGACGAGGCGACCGAGAAGATACAAGCACTGCAGAACGAATGGCGCACCATCGGCTTCGCTCCGAAGAAGAACAATCAGGCTATCTACGAGGAGTATCGTACGCTGTGCGACGCCTTCTTCAAGGCAAAGAGCACTTTCTATAAGGAGATGAAAGAGATGCTCAACGAGAACTTGCGCAAGAAACGCGACTTGCTCGCGCGCGCCGAGGAGTTGAAGAACAGCACCGAGTGGAAAGAGACCGCCGATGCCTTCATCGCCCTGCAAGAGGAGTGGAAGAAAGTGGGACCCGTAGCGCGTAAGTTCTCCGACGACCTGTGGAAGCAGTTCCGCGACGCATGCGACACCTTCTTCAACGCCAAACGCGAGGCAACGCAGGGCGCACGCGAGGCATACGAACAGAAACGCGCTGCCGCAAAAGCCAACTTCAGCAAGCGCGTGGAGAACATGACCGACCGCCAGCGACTCGTACGCATGTACGAGAACCTCAAGCAGGAAATCAAGACGGCTGAGAACAATATCCTCTTCTTCTCCGGCAACACCAAGTCGGCGAACGCCCTCGTTGCCAGCATGCAGAAGAAGATAGACGCCCTCAAAGACCAACTCAAAGAACTGGAAGACAAAATCGAGAATATGGAGTAAAGTAGTGGTTAGTGGTCAGTGGTTAGTGGTCAGAGTACTCCGATACCTCTGAGCATGAGCCCTCATAATTCATAATTCATAATTCATAATTACGCAACGGTGTCCTTACTACGATACATAGGTGTGGAGATTCACCAAGCCGAGCATATCGTGCTGAAAGACGTGAATCTGGAGGTGGGCGAAGGCGAACTCATCTACCTGCTCGGCAAGGTGGGAAGCGGCAAGTCCAGCCTGCTCAAGACCATCTATGGTGCACTCCCCATCGCGAGCGGCGAGGCGATAGTGCTGGGGCAGGACATGGCGAAAATCAAACGCCGCAAACTGCCCTACCTCAGGCGCCGACTCGGTATTGTGTTCCAAGACTATAAGTTGCTCACCGACCGCTCCGTGGAAGACAACCTGCTCTTCGTGCTGAAAGCCACGGGCTGGAAGGACAAAAAACTGATGAAGACCCAAGTGCATGAGGTCTTGCAGCAGGTGGGCATGGAGACCAAGGCGTATAAGCGACCTTACCAGTTGTCGGGCGGCGAGCAACAGCGCGTGGTGATAGCGAGGGCGCTGCTCAACAGCCCCGAGATGATTCTCGCCGATGAGCCTACGGGCAACCTCGACCCCGAGACGGGCAACGAGATTATGGAACTGCTGAGTGCCATCTCCAAGGCAGGCATCACAGTCCTCGTCTCCACCCACAACCAACTATGGCCCCAACGCTACCCGGGCAAGCAATGGCACTTTGAGGAAGGAAAAGTGAAGATTGCAGAATAAACAAATAAACTAATAAACCAATAAACAAACAAACTTATGAAGTACGTATGTGATGTATGCGGCTGGGAGTATGACCCCGAGGTGGGTTGCCCTGATGCAGGTATTGCCCCCGGCACAGCGTGGGAAGATGTTCCCGCAGATTTCGTTTGCCCGCTTTGTGGCGTAGGAAAGGATGAGTTCTCTCCCGCAGAGTAAAGCGAACAAGGATAACAGGGGGCTGTCTAATCTACTTAGGCAGCCCCCGTCGTTACTAATGGGATAAATATTCAGCAGTAACGCCCTCTTAATTCTTAATTCATAATTCTTAATTCATAATTAACTATGTTTTCAGAGAAAGTAAAATACATCGGTGTGGACGATACCGATTTGGATTTGTTTGAGAGTCAATATCCTGTGCCGCAAGGCATGTGCTATAATAGTTATGTCCTCATGGCGGACAGTATCACCGTGATGGATACGGTGGACAGACGCAAGACGGACGAGTGGATGGCGAAGTTGGAAGCCGCACTGAACGGTGCGAAGCCTACCTACCTCGTGGTGCAACACGTGGAGCCCGACCACAGCGGCTCGGTGGGCGCGTTCTTGGAGCGCTACCCCGACACGCAGGTGGTGGCTACCCGCCCTGCTCACAAGATGCTGAAGCAGTTCGGCATTGAGGTGGCGCACGAGGTGGTGATTAAGAACGGCGAGACGCTGGAGATAGGCGGCATGACGCTCCACTTCCTCACTGCGCCGATGGTGCACTGGCCTGAGGTGGTGATGACCTACGTCCCCGAGGAGTTGACGCTCTTCTCCGCCGACGCCTTCGGTAAGTTCGGCGTGTATGGTGCCGACCCCGACAACTGGACGGACGAGGCACGCCGCTACTATTTCAACATCTGCGGCAAGTACGGTCAGCAGGTGTCGGCAACGCTGCGCAAGGTTACCGCCCTGTCGGTGGATGCCATCGCGCCGCTTCACGGTCCCGTGTTGGACGGCGACCAAGTGTATGAGGCGGTGCGCCTCTACCTGCTCTGGAGTTCGTACCAGCCCGAGACGGAAGGTGTGCTGGTGGCGTATGCGTCTATCCACGGGCACACCAAGGAGGCGGCGCTGAAGTTCGCCGAGGTGCTCAAAGAGCGTGGCGCGTTGCAGGTGGAGACCATCGACCTCGCGCGCGGCGATTTGTCGGAAGCACTCTCCCAGGCTTTCCGTTTCAGCCGTATGGCACTCTGCTGCGCCTCCTACGATGGCACGATGTTCACCCCCATGGCGGACTTCCTGCACCGTCTCGGCGTGAAGCACTACCAGTCGCGCCGCATAGGACTCATGCAGAACGGCTCGTGGTCGCCCATGGCAGCAAAGGCGATGAAACTGACCCTGCGCGAGATGAAGAACATCGTCTTCTGCAACTACACCGTTACCATCACCAGCCAAATGCAACCCTCCGACCTCGAGGATATGAACGACCTCGCCGACGCGTTGTTGAGCAACGAGGAGGTGGTGCACCTCAACCAACGCCCCCGCTCCGCCTCCACCCCCGCCGACGACGTGGACGAAGAGGCATAAGTAAGGCAGGGGAGATATATCTCCATGCCGTTTCTCCCTGATACCATAATGGATAGTATTCTTTTGCAGAAGTTTGTCTCCGACTGGACGGGACGGGGATATGAGAAAGGCGAGACACAGCCGTTCTGGATTGCGCTGCTCCGCGCCCTCGGCGTGGAGGACCCCACGCAGTATATTCGTTTCGAGGACCAAGTGCACCTCGACCATACCTCGTTCATCGATGGGCATATACCCGCCACGCACGTGCTGATAGAGCAGAAGAGTATCACCAAAGACCTTGGTGCTCCCATCCGCCAGTCGGACGGCTCCTTGCTCAACCCCTTCCAGCAGGCGAAGCGCTACTCGGCGGAACTGCCCTACGACGACCGACCGCGCTGGATAGTAACCTGCAACTTCCGCGAGTTCTGGATATACGACATGAACCAGCCCAACGCCGAGCCGACGAAGGTGCTGCTGGAGAACCTCGAGAAAGAGTACTACCTGCTGGGCTTCCTCGTCAAGAAGCAGGACGAGCACCTGCAACGGGAGATGGAGTTGAGCATGCGGGCAGGCGAACTGGTGGGGCGTATCTACGACAAACTGATTCTGCAATATCGCGACCCGACCCATCCCGAGAGCCTGCGTTCGCTCAATCAACTGTGCGTCCGGCTGGTCTTCCTGCTCTTTGCCGAAGATGCCGAACTCTTCGACAACCGCTCCGCTTTCCACGACTACATGGCGGCGTTCCCTGCCGGTCAGTGGCGCAATGCGCTGATAGCCCTCTTCCGCGTGCTCGACACGCCCGTGGAGGAGCGCGACCCCTACTTGGAGGACGACCTCAAAGCGTTCCCCTACGTGAACGGCGGACTCTTCAGCGACGAGCACATAGAGATACCGCAGTTCACCGAGGAACTGAAAGACCTCATCCTGACCAAAGCGAGTGCGGACTTCGACTGGAGCGAGATTAGTCCGACCATCTTCGGAGGCGTGTTCGAGAGCACGCTCAACCCCGAGACGCGGCGGTCGGGCGGCATGCACTACACCTCTATCGAGAACATCCACAAGGTGATAGACCCGCTCTTCATGCACCAACTGGAGCAGGAGTACGCGCAGTGCACCGGCAGGCGAGACCTGCTGGCGCTGCAAGACAAACTCGCCTCGCTCACGTTCTTCGACCCCGCCTGCGGCAGCGGTAACTTCCTGACCGAGACCTATATCTCGATACGCCGACTGGAGAACAAAATCATCGCGCGTCTGCAAGGCGGACAGGCGGTGATAGGCGAGTTCGTCAATCCCATCAAGGTGGATATCCACCAGTTCTACGGCATAGAAATCAACGACTTCGCCGTCTCGGTGGCGACGACGGCGCTGTGGATAGCGGAGTTGCAGATGTTGCGCGAGACGCGCAAGGTCGCCCATTTCTCCGACACCCCGCTGCCCCTCAAGACCTACCACAACATCCACGAAGGCAACGCCCTGCGTGTGGACTGGGCGGAGGTGCTGGCAGGGGGCACCGGGGACGCAATTACCGGGGGCGCAGGCGTCTCGCCTGCGGACAGTTCGGAACGAACTGGATGTGCATACAATGTGGTATCCTCCAAGGCTTGCGCCTTGCCCGCGGGCGAGACGCCCGCGTCCCCAGTGAATGCGCCCGCGTCCCCAGTGTTCTCGGTGGCACTTCCCTCGCCGCTCTACATCATCGGCAACCCGCCGTTTGTGGGGGCGCGGATGAAGTCGGCGGAGCAGGCGGAGGATATGCTGGCGCTGTTCGGAAAAGACTGGAAGAACATCGGCAATCTGGACTATGTGGGCGGGTGGTACCTGAAAGCCGCACGACTGATGCAAGCCAACCCTGCCATCCGCGCCGCGCTGGTGTCCACCAACTCCATCACGCAGGGCGAGCAGGTGGCTATCCTGTGGCAGCCGCTGTTTGAGCAATACGGTATCCATTTCGACTTTGCCTATCCCACTTTCCGTTGGGACAGCGAGAGCAACCTCAAGGCGCATGTGCATTGCGTCATCTTGGGCTTCAGCCGTACCACGGAGAAGACGCCGAGAAGGCTCTACCGCGCAGACGGCACCTACCAAGCATGCCAAAACATCAACGGCTATTTAGTGGATGCGCCGTCGGTCTTTGTCAACTCCCGCTCCAAACCGCTGTGCGACGTGCCGGAGATTGGAATTGGCAATCAACCGATAGATGATAGCAACTATCTGTTTAAGCCCGAGGAGAAAGAAGAGTTTATTCGCAGGGAGCCGAAGAGTGCGCCCTATTTCCGTCCGTGGTACGGTTCGGATGAGTTTATCAACAACCGCCCGCGTTTCTGCCTGTGGTTGGGCGAGTGCTCGCCTGCGGAGTTGCGCAGTATGCCCGAGTGCTTGAAGCGGGTGGAGAATGTGCGGAACTTCCGCTTGGCAAGCAAGAGAAAGAGCACACTCAAATTGGCAGATACTCCCACTCATTTTCAAACGGAGAATATGCCTTCGGGGTCGTACATCATCATCCCCCGTGTGTCTTCGGAACGGCGGAGGTATATTCCTATGGGCTATCTGACTCCCGATTGTTTGACCAGCGACTCGGCGCATATCATCCCCAATGCGACGTTGTTTCATTTTGGTGTGCTGACGAGCAATGTGCACATGGCGTGGATGCGTGCCGTCTGCGGGCGACTGAAAAGCGATTATCGCTACTCGAAAGATATCGTCTATAACAACTTCCCGTGGCCCTCGTTAGGCGGTGATTTTCAAGGAGGTGCGGTCTCCAGGCCGCACCCAAAGGACGACACATCGGATACCATGGTGCGGCTCCCGAATAATCGGGATAACACTTCCGACCGCACCTCCTTTGGGGCCTCTATGGTTGCGAAGATTATGCAGACGGCGCAGGGGATACTGGATGCGCGGGCGCTGTACCCCGATTGCTCGCTGGCGGATTTGTACGACGAGGTAACGATGCCCATCGAGTTGCGGCGGGCACACCAAGCCAACGACCGCGCCGTCATGGAGGCATACGGCTTCAGCACCAAGATGACAGAAAGCGAGTGCGTGGCACGACTGCTCGAGATGTACCAAGCGCTGGTGGAGAAGTAGAGCACCTGTAAGGAATAAAGAAACAGCGGCTACCTGACTTGTTGTCGGGTAGCCGCTGTTTTGTATCTGTCTGTCAATCAATCTGTCAATCAATCAATCAATCAATCTGTCTGTCTATTCCTTTGTTTATCTTCTTCGGATTAGTCTTCCACAAGGGTTACTTCGCCGTTGTGGAGGCGGTAGTGCTCGCCGGTAGCGGGGCAGGTGGCAGTGCCGGACTCGTCGAAGTGCAGTTTCTCGCCGTGGCGGCTCACCCAACCGATTCGCCGTGCGGGGTTGCCGACCATCAGTGCGTAGGCGGGCACGTCCTTCGTTACGACGGAGCCTGCTCCGATGAGGCAGTAGGCGCCCAAGCGGTGCCCGCAGACGATGGTGGCATTGGCACCCACCGACGCGCCGCGCTCGATGATGGTCTCGCGGTATTCGGACTTGCGGCTGACTGCCGCGCGGGGGTTGATGACATTGGTGAAGACCATGCTCGGACCGAGGAACACATCGTCTTCGCAGTGCACGCCCGTATAGACTGACACGTTGTTTTGTATCTTGCAGTTCCTGCCCAGCACCACATCGGGCGAGATAACGACGTTCTGCCCGATGTTGCAGTCCTCGCCGATGGTGCAGCCCGCCATCACATGGCTGAAATGCCAAATCTTGGTGCCCTTGCCTATGCGGCACCCCTCATCTACATACGATGATTCGTGAACGAAATAATCCATCTGAGTTGGTTGGTGTTTGATGTTTGACGATATGCCTTACCGCGCGGGGGTGAGGAAAGCGAATCTTAACAAAAGTACATTTCTTGCGTCGGATTGCCTTGCGGACGACCCGCGACCGACCCGCGAGAGACCCGCGAGAGACCCGCGAAAAATTCGCAGCGGAAGGGCGGCAGAGAAATCTTAAAAATCGTACTCTTTTAAGGTATGCAATGAGAGATTAGAAGAACGCTTTGAAGATGTCGTTGCCGTTGGCGAAGATGAGCAGCGCGAGGAGCAGCCAGAAGCCGATGTTGTTCGCCACCTCGAGGAACTTGTCGCTCGGTTTCTTGCGCGTGATAATCTCCCACAAGAGGAAGAGGATATAGCCTCCGTCCAGCACGGGGATGGGGAGGAAGTTCATGAACGCCAGCGCGAGGCTGATGAACGCCGTCATGCTCCAGAACGTGTCCCAATACCAGACATTGGGGAACATGTTGCCGATAGCGCCGAAGCCGCCGACCGACTGCGCGCCTTCCTTGGTGAATATCAGTCGGAACTGCTTCACGTAGAGCACCAGCATGTCCCATCCGCTCTTGATTCCGGCGGGGATGGCCTGCCAGAACGTGTAGTCGGTGTGCTCCAAGGGGTAGAAGGAATAGAGTCCTTTCATATAGACGCCCATCGTGGCTTGGTCGCCGATGAACATCCGCGTCTCTCGGTACACCGCGTTGTCGCCCGCCACGGTGCGGTAGTAGCCCACGGTGATGCTGTCGCAGGGGTACTTCTGCAATTCGTTGCGCACCTGCACCACGCAGGGAGTCTCTACGCCATTGATTTTCACTATTCTATCGTCTTTCTCAATGCCTGCGAAGTAGGCGGCGTTGTCGGGCATGACCGAGTCCACCACGAAGGGGATGAACTCCGAGATGAGGACATAGCCGCGCTTGTGGTAGGATTTGTCGGCGTGCGCTTTCTGCCGCTCCTGCTTGTCGTGCTCGTTGACAATCGCCATGTAGCGCTCGTCCAAGTCCTCCGACAGGGTCAGGCTGACGGTGTCCGTGCCGCGCAGCACCACCACGTCGCGCTTGCCTTCGATGATAAGCGCGTTGGCTACCTCGCTGAGGCTCTGCGGCTCTTCTCCGTTGATTGACAGTATCTTATCTTGCTGTTGGAAGCCCTCTTGCAGCAACACGTCGGAGTAGTACAAGCCCGAGTCAATCTTCTGCAACGGCAGCGCGTCGGTGCCCCAATGCGCCACCACGCCGATGTAAATCACGAGCGCGCCGATGAAGTTCATCAGGATACCGCCCATGATGATGAACAGCCGTTGCCATGCGGGTTTGGAGCGGAACTCCCACGCCTGCGGCTCCGAGGGCAGGTCGTCTATCGAGTGGGTCTCGTCCACCATGCCCGCGATGGCGCAGTAGCCTCCGAAGGGCAGCCAGCCGATGCCCCACTCCGTGTTGTCGGGGTCGCGACGCCAGTCGCCCTCGGGCAGCGCCATGCGCTCCTCGTCGGTCATCGGGCGAAGGATGGGGTTGCCTTTCTTGTCTTTCTTCGCCTCCTTCGTCATCGGGTCTATCACCGCCACGGCGGCAGGCTCCACGTTCTTCGAGAAGAACTTAAAACGCCACTTGCCGTCCACTTTCTTGGCGCGAAAGAGCGAAATCTGCGGGTTGAAGAACATGTAGAACTTCTCCACGCGTACCTTAAATAACTTAGCAAAAAGGAAATGCCCGAACTCGTGAATAATCACCAAGAGACTCAGGGCAACTATCAATTGTAACCACTTCATATTCAGTTTGTTAATGTGTGAAGAAAGCGCATGCGCTCTCTTAATTCTTAATTCATAATTCTTAATTCTTATGAATCATCTCCTCGGCTATCGTCCTCGCCTCTTGGTCGGCGGCGACGTAGTCTTCGTAGGTCGGCTGCGCGATGAACGGTGCTTTGTCCATCGTGGCGGCAATCACCTCCGACATCTGCAAGAACCCGCATCGTCCCTCTCGGAAAGCGAGGTTCGCCACCTCGTTGGCGGCGTTCAGCACGCAGGGCACGTTGCCGCCGCGTCTCATCGCCTCGTATGCCAGCCCGAGGTTCGGGAACCGCTGCAGGTCGGGCTCCTCGAAGGTCAGGTCGCGCACGGCAAACAGGTCCATGCGCGGGAAGTCGCTGTGCAGACGCTCGGGGTAGGTGAGCGCGTACTGTATCGGCAGCCGCATGTCGGGCGCGCCCAACTGCGCTTTCACCGCGCCGTCCGAGAACTGCACCGCCGAGTGCACTATCGACTGCGGGTGCACCAGCACCTGTATCTTCTCCGCGGGCACGCCGAACAGCCACTTCGCCTCAATCACCTCGAAGCCTTTGTTCATCATGCTTGCCGAGTCGATGGTTATCTTCGCGCCCATGTCCCAGTTGGGGTGTTTCAGCGCGTCGGCAGCCGTCACGTGCGCCATCTGCTCGAGGGTGAAGCGGCGGAAAGGTCCGCCGCTCGCCGTCAGCAGTATCTTCTCTATCTCGCTGCGGCTCTCGCCCGCCAGCGACTGGAAAATCGCGGAATGCTCGCTGTCCACAGGCAGGATGGGCACGCGGTGCTCCTGCGCCAGACGGCAGATGATTTCGCCTGCCACCACCAGCGTCTCTTTGTTCGCCAGCGCGATGGTCTTGCCGGCTTTTATCGCCTCTATGGTCGGGCGCAGACCGGCGTACCCCACCATCGAGGCGACCACGATGTCGATACTCGGCATGGTAACCATCTGCGCGATGGCGTCTGCGCCTGCCCAAACCTTCACGGGCATGTCTTGCAACGCCTCTTTCAGCACCTCGTACTTGCTCTCGTCGCCTATGCACACCACCTCGGGGTGGAACTCCCGCGCCTGTGCCACCAGCATATCCACGCTGCGATGGGCACACAAGGCATACACCTCGAAGCGCTCTTTGTTCGCACGCACCACATCCAGCGTCTGCGTACCGATACTACCCGTTGAACCTAATATAGCAATCTGTTTCGCCATCTCATTCTAATCTATCGTCCTCCCTCCCTTAATAGGGAGGGGCGGGGTGGGTCCTAAAATACTATCACTTCTTCAGGATTTATGTAGAGCCCGTTCTTCCATAGTTCAAACTCCAGCAGCGGCTGCTTCCCGAGCAGCGCAATGCTCTCGCCCGCCTGCACCCGTGTGCCTACGGTCTTCAGCACGGTGCCCACATGCCGATACACGCTCACGTAGTTCTCGTGCTGCAACATCACCGTGAAGGTCTCGTCCAACTCGTGCGACACATACACCACCGTCCCTGCCATCACTGCCGTGATGTTCTCGTTCTCCACCGCGCGCACCAGCACGCCGTATCGGTGTGCCTCGGGCATCACATGCCGCTCCACCACGCCATGCATCGGGCGGAAGAAACTCACTGTCGGCTGGCTCGTCTGCGCGTCGAACAGTTGCAGGTTGTCTTTCTCTTTTGCCTCATACTGCGCCACGAACTCCGCCGTCGCCTCGTTCTTCGCCTCCAACAACTGCTCGCGCATGATAATCTGCAGCGAGTCCAGACTCTGCACTGTGTCGCTCTGTACTGTGCCGGCGGTAACCTGCTGAATAACAGACAGGTACTGCCGCTGCAAGGCAAGGTCTGCGCTCAGCGAGTCCACCCGCGCCGACTCCACTATCAACTGCTGGCGTATGCTCTCGCTGTACCCGGGCAGGACATTGCGGATAGGCGTGTAGATAATCAGCACCGACAGCAGCGCTATCGTCAGCAGGAAGAGCAGAAAGAAGATACTGAACGCACCAAAGCCGTTGAGGTGGATATGCCACAACTCATTTAGGTTCGACTCATCCACCATCGACAGGCGATACTTATGCATCACCCGCCGCCAGAAACCGTCTTTCTTCTTCTCTTCCATCTTGTTGATTCTTAGTCTGTTGCTTGTAATCGGCGTGCCGCTCGCTTGCCTTGAATCGTCTTGCGCAACATGGGCAGTCGGCGGATGATATGCTCCAAAAACAGCACACTCGCCACCAACCCTATACGGTAGTGCCACAGGCCTATTCCCGAGTTAGCACCCTCCACGCCGAGCAAGACCAATCCTGTTGCTGCCAGCACCACGAAGAATAAGGTTACCGCCACCACGGCTTTGCTTTTCTTGCCCAATCCGCTCTTAATAAGGCTCTTGTACCATCCCCAATGCGTCTGCACATGCAGGATAACGGCAATAAGAAAGAGAATACTCGTAATGATATGAAACACAGCCCAGTTGTGCCATACCTCGTGCGAAGCCCCATGCCCCGCCACGTGCAACTGAATGCCCGAAAAGGCAGACAGCACAAACACCGGTATCAGCGCCCAATCAATAACAAATATCTTCTTCATAATTATCTTCTTTTCCCTTTGTAGAGCCGGGTCGGGTCGTGTCCTACAATATCGTGCACCCCACGCAGGGCTTCAGTTGCTTGAAGAAGTCGTTGCCCTTGTCGTCCACCAAGATGAACGCGGGGAAGTTCTCCACCTCAATCTTCCATATCGCCTCCATGCCCAACTCGGGATACTCCACGCACTCGATGGACTTGATGTTCTCCTGCGCCAATATGGCTGCCGGACCGCCTATCGAGCCGAGGTAGAAACCGCCGTGTTTCTGACAAGCGTTGGTAACATCTATCGAGCGGTTGCCCTTCGCCAGCATGATGAGCGAGCCGCCGTGGTCTTGGAACTCATCCACATACGGGTCCATGCGCCCTGCCGTGGTCGGTCCCATCGAGCCGCACGCCATACCCGCAGGGGTCTTCGCCGGACCGGCGTAGTAGATAGGATGGTTCTTCAGATACTCGGGCATTGCCTCGCCGGCGTCCAAACGCGCTTTTATCTTCGCGTGCGCAATATCCCGCCCTACAATAATCGTGCCGTTCAGCGACAGGCGCGTGCCTATCGGGTATTTCGTCAGTATCTTGCACACATCCGCCATCGGCTGGTTCAGGTCGATACGCACGGCATCGCCCTCGCCCGCATTGCGCAACTCCTCGGGAATCAGCGACGCGGGGTTGCTGTCCATCTTCTCTATCCAGATACCGTCTTGGTTGATTTTGCACTTGATGTTGCGGTCTGCCGAGCAACTAACGCCCAGTCCAATCGGGCAACTTGCGCCGTGGCGCGGCAGGCGTACCACGCGCACGTCATGTGCCATGTATTTCCCGCCGAACTGTGCGCCCAAGCCTATCTTATATGCCTCTTGCAGCAGTTGTTTCTCCAACTCCACGTCGCGGAATGCACGCCCCGTCTCATCGCCCGTAGTCGGCAGATTATCATAGTAATGCGTCGATGCCAACTTCACCGTCAGCAGGTTCTTCTCCGCGCTCGTACCGCCTATCACTATCGCGATATGATACGGAGGACAAGCCGCCGTACCGAGGCTCTTCATCTTCTCCACGAGGAACGGAATCAGCGTCCCGGGGTTCTGAATACGCGCCTTTGTCTCCTGATACAGATAGGTCTTGTTCGCGCTGCCGCCGCCTTTCGTCACGCACAGGAAGCGATACTCCATCCCTTCCGTCGCCTCGATGTCTATCTGCGCGGGCAGGTTGCACTTCGTGTTCACCTCCTCGTACATCGACAGCGGCGCGTTCTGCGAATAGCGCAGGTTATCCGTGGTGTACGTGTTGAAGACACCCTTGCTCAGTGCCTCCTCGTCGCAGTAGCCCGTCCATACCTGCTGACCTTTCTCGCCGTGTACGATAGCCGTTCCCGTGTCCTGACACAGCGGCAACTGCCCTTTGCATGCCACCTCCGCGTTGCGCAGGAAGGTCAGTGCCACATACTTGTCGTTGGCGCTTGCCTCGGGGTCGCGCAGTATCTTCGCCACCTGCTCGTTGTGCGAACGGCGAAGCATGAAACTCACGTCGTGAAATGCCTGTTGAGCCATCAGCGTCAAGCCCTCTGCCTCCACTTTCAGCATCGGATGTCCCTCGAACTCGCCAACCGACACATAGTCTTTGGTCAGCAGATAATACTCCGTCTCGTCTTTACCCACCTGAAACATAGGTGCATACTTAAATTCCATATCTATAGATGTTTATTAGTTTCTCTCTTTTCCTTCCCCCTGTCCTCCCCCTGTCTGCATACCGTCTTTTAGCCGAAGATAAGCCGAGGATAAGCCGAGGATAAGCCGTCGATTACGTAGGATATACGTAGGATATACGTAAGATATACGTAGGATATACGTAGGATAACCGAGAGTATTAGCCGCCTGTCAGCAGCCCTTCATCCGATCGTAAGCCTCTCGTATTCCTCTCGTATTCCTCTCGTAAACCGCACGTATGCTCCCTTCCCCGACTCCCCGAGCGAAGGAACATGCTACAAACGGCTTGCAAAGATACGAAAAAAAACGAACATACACAAGAAAATCAAGAAAAAATGCAATTTCTCGTATTTTTTTTGCCCGAAAATTTGGTCATATCAAAAAAAAGCAGTACCTTTGCACTCGCTTTTGAAAAACGGGACCATCCCGCATGAATATATGAGCGAATCAAGAGCCTGCAAGACGGAGAAATGACTCCGCAGCGCCCCTCTTAATTCTTAATTCATAATTCTTAATTAAAAAAGCCGTCTCCCTAGCTCAGTTGGTAGAGCAACTGACTCTTAATCAGTGGGTCGAGAGTTCGAGCCTCTCGGGGGACACGAGAGAAGTTAATATATATTGATGGGGAAGCGACTGTGCGAGAAGCATAGTCGCTTTTTTTGCTTGTATAAGCCGTAAAGAAACGAAAAAGTGCACGGAAAGTTTGCATATGTCATTATTTCTTTGTACCTTTGCCGACAAATTTCTATCAGTATGAAAAGGGTATATATATATATGGTGTGCGCGTTAGCCGTACTGCTGACGGGCTGCGGAAAGAGTGGTGGTCGCACCTTGACGAGCGCGACGGGGTCTATCTACGAGTGTCTGGTGGTTATGCCTGACAGGCCGCTTTCGCAAGAGGTGTTGCGCTCGGTCTCTCTTTCTATCGCAGAGGGCAGTGCCTATGAGGAAGCCGTCGCCACTACCTACGACTTAGTGAAGGCGGTTATGGCGGCAGACATGCCTTGCCTGCCGCAGATGGAGCCTTATTTTACCCTCTCGCAGGTGCCCACCGCCGCTTTCGACGACTATCTGAAACCCACGCGCAACATCCTCTTTGTGGACATCGACCCCAACAAGTACACACAGACTAAGGCGAAAGTCTCCACCAACGTGTGGTCTAAACCCCAGGCGGTCTATCGTATTCAGGCACCTTCGGACGAGGACTTCGCCGCCTACTGGCTCGCGCACGGCGAGGAGGTGCGCGAGTGGTTCATTCGACAGGAGTTGAAGCGACAGACCATGTTCTACCGTGGTTCCACCAACCAAGACGCGCGTGCCGCGCTCCAAAAGACCATCGGCTGCGACATGTGGGTGCCCGAAGACTACATGCTGATTATGGACACGGTGCTTACTGGGTTGAGTATCAATGATATGCAGTCTCCTGCCCGCACCATAGACTCCGATGCTCAGGTGCGGCTCGTATGGTGCTGTAACAACAAGGGACCCATGCGCCGAGACCTTGTCGTCTATGCCTACGACTACACCAGCGAACAGATGTTCTCTCTCGACCATCTCAATGCTATGCGCGACGAAGTGCTCGGCAAGGTCATCACCGCTTCGGTCGAAGGTTCCTACATGGGTACGGAATACCGTGTCTTCCCGCCGCAGAGTAGGGTAGTACCCTCGCTGGAGAACAAGCCCGACGAAGGTTTCTACGCTACCGAGGTGCGCGGACTCTGGAAGATTAAGCATGGCGAGGCGATGGGAGGACCGTATGTCAGCCTGTCGCGTCTTGACCAAGCCAACGGACGAGTGGTTACCGCCGAGACCTTCCTCTTCGCCGCAGGACAAAAGAAGCGCAACGCCCTCCGACAGTCGGAGGCAATCCTCTATACCCTCACGCTGACCCACGAACGCCCCGCACCCAAGCAACAGCAGTAAAGAGTTCGGCTCGGTGGTAGAGAGTTGGGGCTCGGTGATGGCAACGCGAGTTCGATATAAGTCCCGACGGGTGTGCTGTTTTGAGTGCAACAACAGGCGGCGGAGGGGGAGATCGTGTGGCAGGCAGGAGTGGGGCAGCGGGGCAGCAGTTTCCTAAAACTATGTGTGCGTACGCGCGCGGGTGAGTTTATAGAAACTACTGCCCCGCTGTCCCACCTCTCTTTATGAAGAATGCTCCAACAAATTAGGGCTGCCACCCCAAAGGTAGCAGCCCCAAACCAAATCCCAAACTCCAAATCATAAATCCTGCACCAAACGGACGGCGTACCCGTTGTAGCGATAGCCGAGGTACCAGACGACATCTTCCGAATAGAAGCCCAGGAGGTAGGCGGTGCCAAAGTCGTTGGGCGTAGCCGTAGCAGACCAGTAGTAGCCGTCGTACTGCACATCGTCGATACTCGACCCGTCGCGGTAACCCGAAGCAGGCAAGAAGACGGCTCCTGCTGCCTCCAACTTTTGCCACTGCCCAAGGGTGAAGGTTTGGTAATCGGCGTAGGCTTCTATGCTATACTCGCTTGCGAAACCCGACTTGAAGGTAACATCCTCGGGGCAAGTCCAAGTGTCGGGCAAGAATATGAGACCATTGGCGTACTGCTCCTCGCTGATTTGGATACGCGCTATACCCATCAAACTTGTGGCATTGGTGCGAGTACTGAGCAGATAAGTCCACTCATCGTTGGTCAGCGTACGCCACATGGTTCCGTCGCCGATATTTTGTCCCCAATCAACAAAATCACCACTATAATCCTCGTAATCTTCTGATACACTGACACCCCACTTTGCGATACCAGTGCTACCGCTCCAACCGAAAAGGTCTACTTTGTCTGCCAAAGCATAATTTTCTACATTGGCTTCTCCTATCATATCATACTGATTCTCAGCAAATGCCCATGTTGTATCTGTGCCTTGGATGGTACATTGTAGGTTGCCTTTGGAGAACTTCACTTGCTTGTCAGCCGCTATGGAGAACACGCCTGCCAAGGGTGCATCGGGGTCTGCTGCCTCATCGGGGCACTTATAGATGGTGTCATGGATATACACCGTATCCACACGCATAATAGTGCGAGGTAGTAGCATATACAGCGTATCCATCACCTCGGCGGAATCACGGAAAGTGATGCTATCCACGGTCGGGATGGGGCTGGCATACATCACTTTGCCATTGTGCCAAATCACTTGGTTCTGCTGCGCCGTGGCGCAGAGGGTTGCTGCCAATAGGGCAGCGAAGAGAAATAGTTTTTTCATAATGAGTTAATTTGTTTTTAGTTGATAATATATATGTTTTTTTATTAAGTTATGTCGCCCTTACAGGGGAGACCCTCTAAATCCCCCAAAATCTACCCCAAAAATCAGAGATTTTTCGGGGACCCCGGAAAGGGGGACTTTTTTTTCAAAGTGGGACTTTTTGCGGGCGGGGACGGTGGGGGTTTTCTCAAACAGTTTGTTCCAAACTACTTGTGTCTGCAATGCCTCACTGGGGACGCGGGCGTCTCGCCCGCGGTCAGTTTGGGACAAACTGTTTGTGTCTGCAATGCTTTCACCATCAAGGCTTGCGCCTTGCCCGCAGGCGAGACGCCTGCGTCCCCAGTAAGACCCTCTAAATCCCTGGACCCTCTAAATCCCCCAAAATCCACCCCAAAAATCAGAGATTTTTCGGGGACCCCGGAAAGGGGGACTTTTTAGCAAGGGGGACTTTTTTTCGAGGGGGGACTTTTTGCGGGCGGTTACTCCTTGATAATCTTGAAGGCTTCGCCGTTGCAGAGGAGGAGGTAGGTGCCTGCGGGGAGGTCGCTGACATCCAGCGTGGTGCGGGCGGTGGTGATAGTAGCGGTTTTGAGCAGTTGTCCCTGCTGGTTGTAGAGGCGGGCGGTTTGGTCATTCTGCTCTTGGGTGCGGCTTCCGATTCCATCGGAATATACTTCCGACCGCACCTCCATGATAAGCACCGACGCCGTCGGGTTGGGGTACACCCGCACAGCCCCGCCTGCGCCGGATTGGACATCTTCCATGCCCGTGGTGGGGTCGCCGCCCTCGGAGTAGGTGAGTTGTTGCACTTTGGCGAGTTGCTCGCGATAGAGCAGCGTGCCGAAACTGTCGTAGAGGTAGAGGGAGTCGCCGTGATAGACCACCTTGCCAATGGTACCCAACTCGCGACGATAGTCCGTACCCGACAGGGGTTTGACCACAAGGTTAGTCGCCATTGCCTGTACTCCAACGGCAAGGGCAGCCAAACAAAGAAATAGCCATTTCTTCATAATCGTTTGTCTTTCTGTGAATTGCAAGCACCTGACAACTCGGTGAACGGAAACAAAAAAGCGTGGTGCTTCCTTCTTTGCTTATTCCTTTGGTAGAGGTTCCGGAAACGACCCTTTAACAAGAACAAACAATCCAAACGCCCACGCCGAATATGATAATCTTCGTACATGGACGAAAGGACTAATCATATCCTGCGGGCGTTCATTGTCAATCTTGTTTCGGGTTAAAGAAACTTCCGGATTCCTACCAACCAAAACAAGCGCCAATAAACGCTTTTATCAAAATATATACTGAAACCTCGATGCTCGGCGTGTGCGGACTTGCGCTTGTTCGCTACTTGGTTGGTATCGGTTCGGCGTGCGCCCCACCCGCAACCCCATCTTCGGTTTCGGGGGCAAAGATACTGCTTTTCTTTGAATTGTGCAAATAAATTTGCTTTTTTCACCCCAACAATTATCCGATTAGCCCTATCTTTTGGTAGGGTGCTATGGAAGCGCGGAGCAAACGGTTGGCTGTTCGCAGGGGTAAGAAATACGCAAAAATGGACAGAAAATCAAGGGAAATGCACTTTTTTTGAAGAAAAAAGCAAAAAGATTTGCGTATTTGGAAAAAA
Organism: Paludibacteraceae bacterium; assembly: GCA_051870955.1. Classification (GTDB taxonomy): domain Bacteria; phylum Bacteroidota; class Bacteroidia; order Bacteroidales; family Paludibacteraceae; genus Colicola. The sequence goes on from JBJECJ010000034.1 coordinate 42,952, forward strand.
AGTAGTACCTTTGCACGATTTTTCGCGCGGAGTAGGCTCGGTTGAGCCGATTTGTTGCGTAATTGGCGGGAAGATAGAGGGGAAAATGCGGGGAAGAATGGCGGAGAGGATTGGCAGTGAAAAAATTAAATACTATAATACAATGTCAAAGATTTGTCAAATTACAGGCAAGAAAGCCATGGGTGGATGCAATGTGTCTCACTCAAAGCGTCACACCAAGAGGACGTTTGATGTGAACCTCTTCCGCCGCAAGTTCTACTGGGTAGAACAGGACACCTGGATCGAGTTGAACGTGAGTGCAGCCGGTCTGAGAACTATCAACAAAATCGGCCTTGACGCAGCGCTGAAAAATGCTGCCGAGAAAGGGTATCTTTACAAGTAAAAAGGAGGAAAAACAATGGCAAAGAAATCAAAAGAAGCACGCGTTCAAGTAATCCTTGAGTGCACGGAGCAGAAAGCCAGCGGCGTTCCCGGTATGTCTCGCTACATTACCACCAAGAACCGCAAGAACACTCCTGAGCGTTTGGAACTCAAAAAGTACAACCCTTACTTGAAGAAGTACACCATCCACAAGGAGATTAAGTAATCATTAACATTTTCGAACTATGGCAAAGAAAGCGGTTGCGACTCTGCAAACAGGTAACTCGGGTCGCGCACATAGCAAGTGCATTAAGATGGTTAAGTCGCCTAAGACCGGTGCTTACATCTTCCAAGAGGAGATTGTCCTCAACGAGAAAGTAAAAGAATTTTTCGCTTAATCTGTGAACATATACACACACGATTATCCTTTTTATTTGGAGAGTGGGCAGACCTTGCACACTCTCCAAATTGCGTATCACACCTTCGGTACACTCTCTGCGGCGAAGGACAATGTGATATGGGTATGCCATGCGCTGACTGCCAACTCCGATGTGGCAGACTGGTGGCCGCACACGGTGGAGGCGGGGCGTTTCCTTGACCCGACGCGCTACTTCATTGTCTGCGCGAACATCCTCGGCTCCTGCTACGGCACTACGGGACCTGCGTCTATTTGTCCCGACACGGGCGAACCGTGGTACGGCGACTTCCCGAAAGTAACGGTGCGCGACATGGTGCATGCCCACCAAGTGCTGGCGCGCGCGCTGGGGATAGAGCAGGTGCAGTTGCTCATCGGTGCGTCCATCGGCGGCTTCCAAGCCTTGGAGTGGGCAGTGGAAGAACCGCAGTTCGCCAAACGCTTTGCGTTCATCGCCACGGGCATGACATGCACACCGTGGATAGCCGCGTTCAACGAGAGCCAACGCATGGCGATGGAACTGGACCCCACGCTGGGCGAACGCAACGAGCAAGCAGGAAGAGACGGTATGGCGGTGGCGCGCTCCATTGCGCTGCTCAGTTACCGCGGCGGGGCGGCATACAACCTCTCGCAGGCGGACACGGAAGAGCACTTTCCGCAAGGGGATGAGCGCGTGTTCAAGCACAGGGTGCAGACCTACCAGCGCTATCAGGGAGAGAAACTGCGCAAGCGATTCAATGCATACAGTTACTTGCGCATGATGGACGCGGTGGATAGCCACCGTATCCCCGCAGGCGAGCCGATACACACGCCCACACTGGTGGTCGCCATATCCAGCGACCTGCTTTTCACACCCGAGGAACATCAGACTATCCTCGACCGATTCCCGAACCATGAGTTTCACGTGATAGACTCGCCCTTCGGGCACGACGGTTTCCTCGTGGAGGCAGACTTGCTGGATGAGATAATAAAACACTTTGTGTTGGTCAGTTCCTGTTAATCACTTTGTGTTGGATAGTTTCTGTTTGCGCTTCGCGTTTAACATGAAATAACCAACATGCAATGAACAACATGCAATGACTAACATGCAATGACTAACATGCAATGCCAACATGCAATGACCAACATGCAATGACCAACATGCAATGACCAACATGAAATAACCAACATGAAATGAAAAAGCAATTACACATAGGTTTATTTGGCTTCGGCACGGTGGGTCGGGGGCTGTATGATGTGCTGCAACGTATTGGTGCAGAGGATGTTACGATAGAGCGTATCTGCGTGCGCAATCTTCGCAAAGACCGCGGAGTGAGGGCACGCTTCACCAACAATGCCGACGACCTCTTCAACGACCCGAATATCAACCTCATCGTCGAACTGATAGACGATGCCGAGGCGTCGTATCAGATTGTGAAACGCGCGTTGCTGCAAGGCTTGCCCGTGGTGAGCGGCAACAAGAAGATGTTGGCGCGCCACTTGCCCGAACTCATACAGATTCAGCGCGAGCACCATGTGGCGTTGCTCTACGACGCTTCCGCCTGCGGGAGCATTCCCGTCATTCGCAACTTGGAGGAATACTATGATAATGAGTTGCTTACGTCTGTGAAAGGTATCCTCAACGGCTCCAGCAACTTCATCCTCTGGAAGATGATGTTGGAGGGGATGACCTACGAAGAGGCACTCCGAAAGGCGCAGGAGTTGGGCTTTGCGGAGAGCGACCCCACGCTGGACGTAGGCGGATGGGACTCGCTTTTCAAACTGATAATCATCACGGTACATGCTTTCGGCTTGTATGTCGCTCCCGAAGAAATCTTCACCTTCGGCATTCAGCACATGAACACTGACGATGTCCGCTTCGCCTTGGAGAAAGGCAGGCGAATCAAGTTGGTGGGGCATGTGGAGAAACTGCCCGACAACGAGTTAATCATGTCCGTCATGCCGCAACTCATCTCGCCGAAGAAGTATATCTACGGTGTGGAAGACGAGTTCAACGGTGTGGTTATCAAGGGATTATTCTATGACAAGCAGTTCATGTTCGGTCGCGGTGCCGGCGGCTATCCCACGGGCTCTGCGGTGCTGTCTGACATCACCGCCTGCCAGTACGACTATCGCTACGAATACTCCAAGATAAAAGGCGACCTGCTCACGCCGAGCACTGACCCGCAGGCGCTACTCTACACCCGCGAGAACCGTTTCCGAATCTACTATCGATTCACCGACAAAGCCGACCGCGACTTGCTGCATTTCATGCGTATCTCCGAGGAGTACAGTAGCGAGGCGAACCACTATATCATCGGCGAAGTGTCGTTGCAGGAACTCTGGTCGCACCAAGAGGAGTTGGCTGCGAAGAATGTCTTTGTGGCAGCCTACCCGCGAGATTGAGTAGCATTTTGATAACGGGGAAATATGCCTTTGGAGAGGCGTCGGACCCGCGAACGACCCGCGAACGACCCGCGGGAGACCCGCGAAAAAGTTGCGGGGCGTTATGGGGAGGAAAAGGGATGTTTTAGCGAATAACATTTTGTTGCGAATTAGGAAAATGTTGCAGCAAAATGTTATTTGTTGTATGGGGAAGGCTGCGAGGGAGAGAAGAAGCAAAACCTTGAAAAAACGGGATAAAACCGAAGAAAAGAGGATAAGTCTTGCGTATGTCAAAAAAAATGAGTAACTTTGCCACCCCAAACGGGATTTTGTTGATTTGTGAGGGGTAGAGAAAGGAATAAAAAGACAGAAAAGATGGAGAATTTTGCAGGATTGAGCGGGCAATGGGCGGACGAGAAGACCGCGAAGATAGTGGTGTTGCCTGTGCCCTATGACAAGACGAGTTCGTGGGTGCACGGTGCGGAGAACGGTCCGGAAGCCCTTTTGGAGGCGAGCGTGCAGTTGGAGTGGCTGGACACGGAGACGCGGACGGAGGTCTATCGTCAGGGTATCCACACCGCCGAGCCCGTAACGGAAGGCCGCACGCCGGCGTTGCTCTGCGAGGCGGTGGAGGAGCGCATGGGGGCACTATGGGACGCGGGGAAGTTCCCCTGCATGATAGGCGGCAACCACACGGTGTCTATCGGCGCTTGCCGCGCGGCGGCGAAGCGTTTCGAGGGGCTGACGGTGCTGCAATTAGACGCGCACAGCGACCTGCGACCCGAATACGAGGGGTCGGAGTTGAACCACGCCTGCATCATGAAAGAGGCGCAGAAAGTGGCGAAGACGGTGCAGGTAGGTATCCGCAGCCAGTGCATAGAAGAGGCGGAGAACGCGGCGAAGAGTACGATTATATGGGCGCGCGAGATATGGGAGGGTGAGACCTTCGGAGCAAGACCGACCTCGCCGAGAGAGAGTTGGGCATGGGAGAAGCGGGTGTATGACGCGCTGACGGAGAACGTGTATCTGACCATCGACCTCGATGTGTTCGACCCTGCTTATCTGCCCTCTACGGGCACGCCGGAGCCCGGGGGACTGGGCTACTATCAGGTGCTGCACCTGCTGCGACCCGTGTTCGAGCGATACAACGTGGTGGGGTTTGATATCGTGGAACTCTGTCCGAGCCCGACCCGCCAAGCGCATGCGTCGCAGTACCTCGCCGCACGGCTGGCATATCAGTTGATGACATACAAGTTTCACGTTTAGAAGCGCTGCGCGCTGTAAGAAAGCCTCTCCGAGGCTGTACAGAACTTTGTGTACGAAAGCCCTACGGGCTGTACACGGAGCGCAGCGGAGTTAATTACACGAAGTTCCAAACACGGAGTTCCAAACACGGAGCAAAGCGGAGTTACAAACACGAAGTTAATAATGTTTCCCAATCCCTGCTACATAGTTGAAGAGAGGCTCTTGCGCCGTAACCTCGCGCTGATAAAGCGCGTGGCGGATGAGACGGGCGTGGAGATTATCTTGGCATTCAAGGCGTTTGCGCTTTGGAAGACGTTTCCGATATTCCGCGAGTATATTCAGCATACCACGGCATCGAGTGTCTATGAAGCACGGCTGGCATACGAGCAGTTCGGTGCACCCGCGCACACCTATAGCCCCGCTTACACGGAGGAGAACTTCCCCGAGTTTCTGCGGTATTCGAGCCATATCACGTTCAACAGCCTGAGCCAATGGGAGCGGTTTGGAAGGAGCCAAGAACAAGGAGCCAAGAGCCAAGAGGGGAAAGTCTCTTTCGGCATACGTATCAACCCTGAGTATTCGGAGATAGAGACTTTGCTCTACAACCCCACGGCGCCCGGGTCGCGGTTCGGCGTGCTGGCGGAGCAGTTGGAGACCTATTGCGAGGCGCATGGCGGACGGCTGCCCGAGGGATTGGAGGGGTTCCATTGCCACTGTCATTGCGAGGATGATTCCTACACCTTCGAGCGCACGCTGCAACACATAGAGGCGAAGTTCGGCAAGTGGTTCCCGCAGTTGCAATGGCTCAACCTCGGCGGCGGGCACCTGATGACCCGCAAAGACTACGACGTGGAGCACCTGATAGGGTTGCTCAAAGGGCTGCGCAGCCGCTATCCGCACCTGAAGATACTGCTCGAGCCCGGCAGCGCGTTTGCTTGGCAGACGGGCGTGCTGACGAGCAAGGTGGTGGATATCGTGGAGAACCACGGCATACGGACGGCAATACTGAACGTGTCGTTTGCCTGCCACATGCCCGACACGCTGGAGATGCCCTATCAACCGGAGGTGAGGGGAGCAAAGAGAGGGCAAGGCGCAGGCTTTGTGTATCGCCTCGGGGGCAACAGTTGTCTGTCGGGGGACTGGATAGGCGATTGGGTGTTTGACCACGAGTTGCAGATTGGAGAGGAGATAGTCTTTGAGGATATGATTCACTACACCACGGTGAAGACCCACATGTTCAACGGCATTGCCCATCCCTCGTTGGGCATACTACACGAGGACGGCACGGAGGAAGTGCTCCGCACATTCACTTACGAAGATTACCTGAATAGGATGGACTGATAAGATTTTATGTTAATCAGTGCCTGTTAGTCACTTTGTGTTGGTCAGTTCCTGTTATTCAGTTTCTGATAGCACGCAGTGCCAACATAAAATGACGAATATAAAATGACTAACGTGCAACGAACAACATAAAATGACCAACATGAAATTATGAAACGCTGGCATATAAAAGATAGTGCAGAACTGTACAACCTGCAGGGTTGGGGCGTGAACTATTTCGACATCAACGAGAAAGGGCACATGGTGGTTACCCCCAAGAAAGACGACAATCAGATAGATATCCGCGAACTGATTGACGAGTTGGCATTGCGCGACATTCAGCCGCCCGTGCTGCTGCGCTTCTCCGATATCATCGAGAACCGTATCGAGCGCATGAACGAGTGCTACGAGCATGCCGCGAAAGAGTACGGCTACAAGGGTGAGTGCTTCTTGGTGTATCCCATCAAGGTCAACCAGATGCAGCCCGTGGTGCACGAGATAGTGAGCCACGGCAAGAAGTTCAATATCGGGCTGGAGGCAGGCAGTAAGCCCGAGTTGCATGCCGTGATTGCCGTCAATCAGGAGCCCGACTCCATCATCGTCTGCAACGGCTACAAAGACGAAGCGTATATTGAGTTGGCGTTGCTCGCGCAGAAGATGGGCAAGCATATCTATATCGTAGCGGAGAAACTCAACGAGTTGGAACTCATTGCGAAGGTGTCGGAGCGGTTAGGCGTGCGCCCGAACATCGGCATCCGCATCAAGTTGGCATCGGTGGGCTCCGGCAAGTGGGAAGAGTCGGGCGGCGACGCGTCGAAGTTCGGACTGACCAGCAGCGAGTTGCTGGAAGCCCTCGAGACGCTGGACGCACACCGGATGCACGACTGCCTGAAACTGATACACTTCCATATCGGCAGCCAAATCACCAACATCCGCAACGTGAAGACTGCCATCCGAGAGGGGGCACAATACTACGTGCAACTGCACAAATTAGGCTTCCCCGTGGAGTTCGTGGACGCCGGCGGCGGGCTTGGCGTGGACTACGACGGCACGCGGTCGAGCAACTCCGAGTCGTCGGTCAACTACTCTATCCAAGAGTACGTCAACGATATCATGTACGGGCTGATAGAGGCGGCGGACAAGAACGGGTTGCCGCACCCGAACATCATCACCGAGTCGGGGCGCTCGCTCAGTGCCCACCACACGGTGCTCATCATGGAGGTGCTGGAGACGGCGCACCTGCCCGAGATGCCCGAGGAATGGGAGGTGGGCGAAGGCGACCACCAGTTGGTGAAAGACCTGTACGAGATATGGGACAACCTCACGCAACGCTCGGCTTTGGAGAGTTGGCACGACGCAGAGCAGATACGCGACGAGGTGGTGGAACTATTCAGCCACGGACTCATTGACTTGCGCACCCGCGCACAGATAGAGAAACTCTATTGGTCGGTAACGCGCGAGATAGCCTCGCTCGCCAATCAGATGCGCCGCGTGCCCGAAGAGTTGGAGAAAGTGAATAAACTGCTGGCGGACAAGTATTTCTGCAACTTCTCGCTCTTCCAGTCGATGCCCGACACGTGGGCGATAGACCAAGTGTTCCCCATCATGCCTATCCAGCGGCTGGATGAGAAACCCGACCGCCATGCCACCATACAAGACATCACCTGCGACTCGGACGGCAAGGTGCAGAAATACGTCTCGGAGGGGACGCTGACGAAGTCCCTGCCCGTGCACTCGCTGCGCAAGGGAGAACCTTATTATATAGGTGTGTTCCTTGTGGGGGCGTATCAGGAGATTTTGGGCACGATCCACAACCTCTTCGGCGACGTAACTGCCGTGCATATTGCGATGAAAGACGATGGTTACTCCATCGAGCAGACCATCGATGGCGAGAGTGTGCAGGATGTGCTGCGCTGGACGGAGTACGATGTGAAGAAGATGGTGCGCACGCTGGAGACATGGGTGACGAAGTCGGTCAAAGCGGGCAAAATCACCCTCGCCGAGGGCAAAGAGTTCCTCTCGAACTACCGCTCCGGACTATACGGATACACGTATCTGGAAAGGGAATAAAGCCTCTTCGAGGCTGTAAAAAACTTCGTGTAGGAAAGCCCTATCGGGCTGTAAGAAACGAAAACTTTCGTGTAAAAAGCGCTACGCGCTGTAAAGAAGCCCATTGGGGGATGTACACGGAGCGAAGCGGAGTTCCTTACACGAAGTTTTCTACACGGAGCGAAGCGAAGTTAAGTACACGAAGTTAAAAACACAAAGTTAAGAATATGAACCGAGTATTATTGATTGGCTGTGGAGGTGTAGGCACCGTGGCAGCCCACAAGTTGGCTCAGAATCCCGATGTGTTCGGTGAGATTTGTATCGCGAGCCGCACCAAGTCGAAATGCGATGCGACGGCGGAAGCCATCCGCGCGAAGCACTACACGAAGAACGGCTTGCAGTCTGTCATCACCACCGCGCAGGTGGATGCCGACGATGTGGCAGCGCTGGTGGCGCTGATGAAGGAGTACAAGCCCGCGCTGTGTATCAACCTTGCGCTCCCCTACCAAGACCTGACCATCATGGACGCTTGTCTGGAAGCCGGCGTGCACTACATGGACACTGCCAACTACGAGCCGAAAGATGAGGCGCACTTCGAGTATTCGTGGCAGTGGGCATACCGCGAGCGTTTTGAGAAAGCAGGGCTCTGCGCGCTGCTCGGCTGCGGTTTCGACCCGGGCGTAACCTCCATCTTCACCGCCTACGCGGCGAAGCACTACTTCAAGGAGATTCACTACCTCGACATCGTGGACTGCAACGCGGGCAACCACCACAAAGCGTTTGCCACCAACTTCAACCCCGAAATCAACATCCGCGAGATTACCCAAAAGGGGCTCTATTGGGAGAACGGCGCGTACCACGAGACCGAGCCGATGGAGATTCACAAGACGCTTCACTATCCGAATATCGGTCCGAAAGAGAGTTACCTGCTCCACCACGAGGAGATAGAGTCGCTCGTCATCAACTACCCGACCATCAAGCGTGCGCGTTTCTGGATGACCTTCGGACAGCAGTATCTGAACTACTTAGACGTGATTCAGAACATCGGCATGGCGCGTATCGATGAGATAGAGTACAAGGCGCCGAAAGCCGATGGCACGGGCGATGAGGTGGTGAAGATAGTGCCTTTGCAGTTCCTGAAAGCCGTGCTGCCAAACCCCAAGGAGTTGGGCGAGAACTACGACGGCGAGACCTCTATCGGCTGCCGTATCCGCGGCATCGGCAACGACGGGCAGGAGCACACCTACTACGTCTGGAACAACTGCTCCCACCGTGCCGCCTACGAGGAGACGGGCATGCAGGGCGTCAGTTACACCACGGGCGTGCCGGCGATGATTGGCGCGATGATGATGCTCACGGGCAAGTGGCTTCGCGCGGGCGTGCACAACGTGGAAGAGTTCGACCCCGACCCCTTCATGGACATGCTCAACGTCCACGGACTGCCCTGGCACGAAGAGCACGACGGAGATTTGGAACTCTAAGCATTCGCCTCCGAGACTCCTCTGTTGGTCTTGCCCCCTCCTACCGAAAGGTCGGAGGGGGCAATTTGTTACCCTTGCGACCTGCGGACGACCTGCGGTAATGTTCCGATAGACCCGCGATAGACCCGCGATAGACCCGCGACAGACCCGCGACAGACCCGCGATAGACCCGCGAGAGAGACGGCAGGCAGACGCGGTCTCAATTTCCGAGTACAATGCC
>JBJECJ010000034.1:52505-59251 GCA_051870955.1 Paludibacteraceae bacterium
AGACCCGCGAGAGAGACGGCAGGCAGACGCGGTCTCAATTTCCGAGTACAATGCCGTTCTCCGAGAGAGGACCAATCCCTTTTTTTTCAAAGAAAAATCAAGAAAAACTTGCGTATCTCGAAAAAAAGTCGTAACTTTGCAGCCGATTTTTGCGCGATGACTGTTGATGCACCTTATATTATAGAGTTGTCTTCCCTTGAAATAGGGCACTATTCGTTTGATTATCAGTTGGATAATGCCTATTTGCAGTCTATTGAAAAGACCGAACTGCTGGGAGGGACGGTGCAGGCACAGGCAGAACTCAATCTGCGCGAGCGGGACTTCGACCTTCGGATAAGGGTGGAAGGGACGGTGCAGGTGGTGTGCGACCGCTGTTTAGACCCCATGGATATTGCCGTGGATGCGGAGGATGACATGGATTTGGACGAAGGGACGCAGACGCTGGACCTACGTTGGCTCGCCTATGAATTAGTAATTGTGAATCTTCCGCTGGTGCATAGTCACCAACCCGGTGGTTGCAATCCTCAGATGGTTGCTCTTCTCCAAGACCACCTCTGCACCGCGACGGAGGATGAAGATATCGACGAAGCGGAGGCGGCGGAGTAGGACTATTCTGCGTGGTCGGAAAGGCTGCTGAGACGGAGTCAAAACTATAATTAACGATAAATCGTAAAAATTTAACAGAACTATGGCACATCCTAAAAGAAGACAATCGCACACCAGACAAGCGAAACGTCGTACGCATGACAAACTGACTGTACCCGCATTGGCTATCTGCCCGAACTGCGGTGCACACTACATCTACCACACTGTTTGCCCCTCGTGCGGCTACTATCGTGGTAAACTTGCTATCGAGCAGGCTGCTGAGGCATAACTCAGGTAGGTGCGCGTGAGCGTGCGCGTAGCCCGTGAGGGCTACTCAGTATGGTTATTTGGGATTATGAGGCGGGCGTGTCGAGTACCGCCGCGCGCTCATAATTCCCTGATTATGAATAATAAGGACAAGAAAGATATGTACAACGAAAACCATGACCATAACGGTGAGGGCGAGCGTCGCCCCCGTTTCAATTCCGACTATTCTCATCGTGAAGGAGGCTTCTCTCCTCGCCGCGAAGGCGGCTACCAAGGTTCCTCTGATGGCTACAACAGCCGTCGGGAGGGTGGTCGTCCGCGTCAGCGTTTCTCCCGTCCGGCGAATGACCAGCAGCGGGCAGAGCGCGTTGCGCCGCGCCCGAGATTCAATGCCGAGGGAGGAGAGCAACGCCCCAATCCGCGATACAACAACCCAAACGAGAACGGCTATCAGCGCCGTCCCCGATACAACAATGGCGAAGGGGACGGTCAGCAGCGCTCGTTCCGCCCGCGTCCGCAACGCAACAACGGCGTGTACAGCGAGCGCAAGCGACAGGCGTTCCACAAGCAGTACGAAGACCCCACGAAGCCTATCCGTCTGAACAAGTTCCTCGCCAACGCGGGTATCTGCTCCCGACGTGAGGCGGACGACTTTATCCAAGCAGGTGTCATCAGCGTCAACGGCGTGATTGTCGATTCCTTGGGCGTGAAAGTTCTCCCGACTGACAAGGTCTTGTTCCACGACCAGCCCGTGCGCCGCGAGCGCAAGGTCTATATCCTGCTCAATAAGCCCAAGAACACCGTTACCACGACCGACGACCCTCAGGAGCGCCACACCGTGATTGACATCGTGCGCAATGCCTGCTCCGAGCGTATCTACCCCGTCGGGCGGCTCGACCGCAACACGACCGGCGTGCTCTTGCTGACCAACGACGGCGATTTGGCGGCGAAACTGACGCACCCGAAGTACGGCAAGAAGAAGATTTACGCCGTTACGCTCGACCGCGACTTGGACGAGACCGACGAGGCTACCATCCGCGCGGGTATCACGCTCGACGACGAGAAGATAGTGCCCGACGCATTGGAGTTCCCCAAGGACGACCGCCGACATATCGGATTGGAAATCCACTCGGGGCAGAACCGTGTCGTGCGCCGTATGTTCGAGAAAGTGGGATACAAGGTGATGCAACTCGACCGCGTGTCTTTTGCCGGACTTACCAAGAAAAATGTTGCACGCGGCAAGTACCGTTTCCTCACGCCGAAGGAGGTTTCCATGCTCCAGATGGGAGCATTTGAATAAGCCGAAGATACAGCATAAAAAAGGCTGCCTGACCAACTGTCAGGCAGCCTTTTTTGTCTCGCGTTGCTTATCGGATGTGTCTCCCTTGTGCGTCGTACACTTGCTCGCCGTGTTGGATGAAGAGGTGCCCGTCCAGCAGCACTTTGCGGAGCCGATTGCCCGCTGCGTCGGTCTCCGAGCAGCCCGTGGTAACCTCGCTCGACGCGCGTATCTCCAGCGAGAAACGTTGGGTGTAGGTGCCCGCAGTGAGTGATACCTCGTAGGGCGAGAAGAGCAGGTTGTGCGTGTAGCCCGTCTCGGCGTCGGCGATACGCACGTCCATCCCATCCGTCTCCTCCGACAGGGCAAAACGGTACGTGCCGTCCGTATCGACGCTGACGCCCAGCGGCACGTAGATGGCCTGCTCGCTCTGCGGCAGGATGTTCGCCGCCGCCTCTATCTGCTCGCTGCCTATCAGCGAGTAGAGGTTGCTGCCGCTGTTGTGTATCTTCGTCAGGTCGTAGTTCATGTCGAAGCCTTCCGTAATCCCCTCGTCCTCAGACAGTTGTACAAAGGTATGGTCGAGCGTTTCTTCGCCGCGTAGCAACTCAAGGCAAACGGTCTTCTCGCTGAGCGCGTCAGGGGCGCGCAACGGCTTTTGAAAAGGCGTAATCGTCTTTTCCTTCCAGTTGATGGTCCCCGCAAACTGCACCATGTAGGCCTTCATACTGCCAAAGTTGTAGGTTTCCGCTGCCACGGTGTTGTACCCGTTGGTCGCGGGCACATACTCATAGAGGAACTTCACATCGCCCATCTCTGTGGCATTGGGTAGCCCCATAGCATCCACGTTTGCCCACGTAGGTACACCTATCAGGTTCCAGTTCGAGTCGTAGATTTTCCGGTTGTCGCGCTCAATGGAGCAGGGGTGGGCGGGTACCACGGTGCTCTCTACCTCACTGCTGATAGTCAGCGAGTCGGTGTTCGCAGAGGAGAAATAGATATTGACGCCGGTGTTCTCGTTCGCAAAGAAACGGCTGATGTTGTTGATGTTCACATGCAGCAGATAGCCCACGCCTTTCTGCAGCGTTACGCCTTCCGTGCTCCGATACATCTTCCAGAACGAGGGGGAGTCTATCCAGCAGCCCTCTGCCGCGCGGCTCGCGCCGTCGTAGTACTTCACCACATAGTCTGTCCCGTAGGTCAGCACGCTGAACACCTCCGACAGGTGCACGTCATACGGGAAGGAAATCCAGTAGAATTTCTTGGCATTGTCCGATACTTCGCTGCTCTCGAAGTGGGTCTTGGGCAGGCTGATGACGCCATACACTTGGCTCACTTTGGTGATACGCGCCGCGTCATTGCTGAAGGTGATTTGCTGTGCGTCCTCATGCGCCTCTCGTATCAGTATCAAGTCCGACTCAAGGACCAGCGTACCGTCAACGTTTGTTGTGGACCCCGGCAACCATGCGCATATCAGGTGGTTAGACTTGAAGTCGTATATCACGCGGATGTTCAGTTTCTGCCCTGCCGTCCCGCCTACCAGTTGCACGGTGTTCGCCTCCGAAAAGTCGCCTGCCGCCCCTTTGAAGTACAGATATGCTTCCTCCGAAGCGCCGTTGTAGGGCATTACGCGCAACTTCACGCGGGCGCCCGTCTCGGCGGTTACGTCCGCCTGATAGACCCAGTCGTTAGCATCCGAAAGCACCACGTCTGTTGCCTGCTCGCTGCCGCCCGTTTGGTAAATCCCCGCCTCGCTCAGCAGGTGCAGGTTCTGTCCGGCACCGGCAAGGTAAGCGCGGTCGATGCTGTTGTTCTCGCTGTTCCACATAAACCGCACATTGGCGTTATGCAGCAGTTTGCCGTTCTCGTTGGTGTAGGCGTGGTGCGGGTCGCCTGCAGGTTCTTGCACCAGCGTGTCGCTCACGCACGCCGAGTAGTCGCACGCCACGCAGAAACGCACGTCGCTGCCTTCAACGTACTTGCAGAAATAGTGGTCGAAGCGCGCGTCGTACTTGCTGGCATAGTCGCTGAATCGGAACACTTTCTCGCTGCTCCGATAGTCCCTGTCCAGCCCCAAGCGGATGTAGTAGTTGCCGCTGTACGGGTGCACTTTCTCTGTCGGCAGCGAGGCACCGCTACCGTCCTGCACCAGCACGAAGTTGTACACGCCATTGGTGGTGAATATGCCCGTTTGCTTCTTCACGTCTATCCGCTCTTTCTCTGCCCACGTCTTGCCGTCGGTCATCTGCTGCAGCACCACATAGCAGTCGTTGGCATTGCTGCCCTCGGCTTTGCGCTCAAAGGGCTTCATATACAGGCTGACGGTGTCCATACGCGCCTCCTCTGCCGCCGCTATCGTGTGGCTCGGGTGGAAGACTTGGGTCGTGCCGCCGAGTGTCTCCACATACACTAACCGATACTTGTTTTGGTTGTCCAGTGCATAACTGACCGTCAGTTTCTTGGTCACGTAATCAAACGTGAAGGTAACCTCTTGCGGCTTATCGACCGTAATCTGTATATTTTTTATGTTGCCTTTACCTAACGTTTGCTCGCTGTACAACTGCACGGTAGTGCCCTCCGAGATAGTGCTCGCGTCCGACGTGCGCATTGCCCACCAGTCGGCTTGGCTATCCTTATCGGTATTGTCATTTTTGCTCTCACGCAGACCAAACTCAGCGGCTGTAACTGTCTCTGTGAAAGTGTGGGTGTAGGACGCGCTCTTTCCGTCTTCCGACTTGGTCATCTTTTGTACACTGCCTTCAGCCCAGTCGCCGAGGAAACTGGCAAGCACCGCCATCGTGGGGTAATTGCCATCTACCCAATGGGCATACAGGTCCATGTCTCGGGTTACAGGCTCCTCGAACATCCATCGCTCCGTGCATGCCTCGTCGGTGTACCACCCTTCTAGTTCGTACCATTTTATCTCTGCCATCTCAGGCTTTGCCACAACCGTATTCTCTTCCACTTTCTGCTCCGCAGGGTCGCTCCCATGCCCGTTCGCATGGAAAGTAACGGTATAGGTAGTGATGTTTTTCTTGAAAGTAGCAGCAATGGTGGTGCTCGCACGCACTATGTGAGTTCCCCCTGAATTGAAACTATTGCCGTCAACGGTTAGACTCTCTAAGGTATAACCCTCTGCAGGTGTGGCTGTTACCGTGATGATACAAGTCTGTGCTACGCTGAAACTGCCGCTTGTCTGTGTTTGACTATTGCCGTTCTCGTCTGTGTATTGCACGCTTATGCTACCATTGGCGGGGACACTAATGTTTACCGTCTGTTTCAATAGCCCGTCATATTGCGTTACATGGTAGTATTGACAACCATTGCTAACATTGTTTTTTCCGTTGGTTACAATCGTGTAGGTTGCATTGTTCCAGTCAGAACTCGGCTTGATATAGTTCGTTTGACCTGTAATTGCGTAGTTGCCTGCGTTTTGTCCGTCCCACGGCTGATAGATACTATTGCCATTTGTCCAACCGCAATTGTTGGCAAAACTGAAAGCCTCCAAGCCTCCCCATGTAACGATGTAGGAGTACAAACAATCTGTTCCGGGTACTTTGTAGGTTACCTCATAGGCACTGTTGTATGATGAATGCCCGATACGCAGATAAATCGTGCTCCATTGTGTCTCGGTGTTATCGTAATAGACTGTTGTGTTGCTGATATTTGCTGCAGACACACGGATTGCGTTGCCTATAAGCAAGAGAAATAACAAGAAGGATATATGTTTATTGTATTTCATGGCTATAAACGATTATTTTTCAATAGGTTTCTTTGATATCGGTACACCACCAGTCCAAGGGCAAACAGCAGCAGAATCATCGGCTCGCCCACGGGAGACTCATTGGAAACGTTCCCCGGGTTGTCGGGATTGTCGTCAAACCAATCGTCTGCCCCTTGCCTGCCGGATATCTTCTGTATCGGCGACTCCCCCGCGGGGACTGCCATCAGGGCTACCGACGTGGCGCCTACGGAGGTGATGGTGGACGCATAGGAACGATACGAGTACATCTCATCGAGCGGAACCGTGGGAACTTTCGTTGACTGCAATGGGGCTTGGAAAGGAACCTCCTCGCGCCATGTAGAGCCGAACAGGGCGCGGGCACTGTGGTTGAAAGACTGTGCATAAACGGGCGTAGCACAAACAGACTCCGCACCCGTAACACTGCCGTACCACGGTTCGCGCCAACTGTTGCTCTTGCGCATCTCCATACGCGCTGCCGTATGCTCGGAAGGCAAACTGAAAGGGCTCGCTATGTCCGACACATAGCGACTCACGGCATGCTCCGACAACTGCGGAGACGAAAAGACAGGAGGTGAATACAACGCCGCACACACCAGCAGGGATAGGGCAAAGGGTATCAACCCCATACACCCGGGTAGAGGTGGCAATTGTTTGTGTAGGTTCATGGTTTTCGGTTGCAAGACACTCCACGCACACCCTCAATCGGTGAGCAGGAGGCTGCTGGTTTTTCATGGTTGTTGATTGTTTGTTTGGTTTTTTGAGACGAAAAGGGCTACCAAATCTCAAAAAACGCTGCAAAGGTAATAAATTTTCACAATATATGCAAATTATTTTACAAAAGAATGCAAATTATTTCATAGAATAATGCAT
>JBJECJ010000035.1:0-38123 GCA_051870955.1 Paludibacteraceae bacterium
CAACGTTATTTAACGATTTATAAATTTAATGCGAAATTTATCGCAACAGTACTATCCCAACATTATTTTTATAAAAAATGTCCATTGCTTTTGTACCATACATATTCCCCATACAGAAGCCGATAATTTTATTTTGGTCTCTGCTACCAAAAACAAATTTTCCGCCCGCAAATAGGCCTCATACATCTTCTGAGTTAAATTATTCCCCCCATGAGGGTTGTAAAATGTTCATCTTTCGGGAAGCATTGTGCATGCACACCTGCTACAAATGGCATGTCCTCTAATGTTGCTTGTCGTATTGTCATAATAATTACAATTTATGCATAAGTATTCCCTTTATAGTTCCTATACCGTACGACACATGTACACACAGAAAAAGCCAACATAGCGGCAATGTATATTTCAATCCTCGCGTATAAGTAGCCTGCACAGACGCAAGAATATCACAAAGAAAATATGCACATATGCCTACCAACCATAGATACAAAAATGGTTGCCATAATAATGCCAACAGCGGTCCTAATAGTAATCCTAATACAAAAAATAGAGGTACAAGATGACGCAAACCAATAGCATCTCTATCAATATACAACAGATGCCCTATTGACTCACCATTGGCAAACATCTGCTTGCAGGAAGAGCGTAAGGTGGGACGAGCATAGTAATAGATTTTGATTTCGGGATTATAGTAAATGTCAAAACCCGCTTTATGAATACGCGAGTTATACTCATTATCTTCACCGCGGGGCAAATCTTCTCGCATACCACCGATCTTCTCAATCACTGTTCTTGGGAAGGCTCCAAACGGAACAGTATCCACATTACCTGCTTGATTACCAACACGGAATGTTGCCCCACCGATACCGAACTTAGAATGATTCAGGATCTGGTTGCAAACCGCCCAAAGGGAGTCATTTTGCGCCTGAATTAAAACCCCCCCCCCTGTATTACCACGTTTGCTATCACTCTGCAACGCCTCTATACAAAGGGTTATGTATTCTTTGTTATAAGTGGCATGCGCATCCAATCGTACAATGTAAGGAGCAGTAGAGTTGGCAACGCCGATATTGAACGCTACAGACTGAATCTTCCGTTCATTGTGCAGCAAACGGATATTGGGGTAACGTTGATGATACTGTTCCACGATAGTGACCGTTTGGTCTTTGCTTCCTCCGTCCACTACCATAATATCCAACTTATCCAGCGGATAAGTTTGCTGCAACACCGAATCAAGACATGCCGCAATAAAACGCTCTTCATTGAGTGTAGGGATAATGACAACAACCAAACTGTTCGAGTGCATTTTATCTTTTACCTAATAATAAACGTATTTTATGTTGTAATTTTGTTGGAATCTTACTCCAAAACAAATATGATAAACGATAATCATTACGTTTCCAATATCCATGTACATCACTCCAATCTCTATTAGTTGCCCATTTCCCCAAAATAGCAGCACGTTTTAGGGTATGCCTCGAGGGATGATTTAACGGTCCATTGCCATGCTGTATAGTGGAATAAATTACTTCAAATTTTTCTATCCCAGAATGATTGATCAGTTCGGCTCCTTTAGAGGTATTAACTAACAAACAAGAAACACCCTTTTCTATATCTATTACTTTCTTAAGGTCTGGCCTCTGTCCTACAACGCCCCAAAAATCACCTAATGTTATGTCTGCAACCCTTTCGGGCTTTGCATAAGGACATTCATAGCAAGAATCTCTATAAATCTCACCCTCTAAGAAATATGTCATATATGAAGATAGTCTATGATTCAATCTTTTTAATTTCCCATTTTTATAAACAAATAAATTATTAAACGACCACCCTTGGCTCTTATCACGGAACTCAAACTTTTTAATATTAACTAAATCATACATATTTAGATAAGATAGAAACATTTCTTTATTAGGAACTCCATGACAAATAACTTCTGCAGTAATTAGGTTTTCATGATTCTTCGTATATCGTTTTATTGCAGCGATTTGACAAGGCGTTCCTGAAAATAGCACATGATGACCTCTTTGCAGAGAAAATAGCACATCTTCATAAACAGAAACGATATCACTCTGAACATACTTCGATCCATACATCTTTTCAACCAAAGTTTTATCGGTCGTAAGAGTATGGCAAGGATTTTGTTTATTATCTAAAATACAACCTGCCACCATCCAACCTTTTGATAATGCACATTCTGCAAGTGCAGCAAAAATGCCCCCAGAAGATGATTTCCCTATTTTTTCTTTATCTTGACGTACCGCCGCATAAGTTTCTATTGGCTGTACAGCAGGCATTGGTGAAACAATGATGCATTGTTTTAAACATAATCCACATTCAAGACATCTCGAATTATCTACTACTGGTCTGATAAAACCAAGTTCATCTTTCTGTAAACTTATCAAGTTTTTAGGACATATATTTACACACAGTCCACAACCAGAACATTTTGAACTATCTAATCCTGATATATTTGATCTCATAATTTACAACAGTCCCGAAACTTCTTCACAAATTATACAATAATTTCAACCACCGCAACTCACCGTTTCTATAGCTGACTTCAAATAACTTTCTGCTATCTCACGTTCTCTTCTCAAGACACAATCCACATAGGCAAAATCTATAAATTTGTTATTCACATGGTTTTCCCTGGGTTCGTAATGTTCCAATAAACCTACTTTATTCAATAATGAAGTTAATCGAGTATTTTGAGATGGCGCAGTTTTACATTGTCTGTCAAAGGTATAGAATCGCGTATGAAGGTTTATAGAGAATGCTGTTCCATGAAAAGAATCTGTAAGCACACATTCCGCATTATCCACTAAACTTATAAAGTCAATTGGTCCTGCAGATGCACATTTGGTAGCATAACTCATATTATCATGCAAATAAGGAATTGCTATCACGTCACACTCTAATTCCAATGACAATTTTTCTATAATCTCTGTAGCCCTTCCAGATGGTGGATCCAGGAAATAAGCTAATATATACTTATTATACCTTTTATTGTCGCACTTTACTAAATTTCTCCATACACATCCATCTATAAGCAGTGTGGGATCTAATAACTGTGTAGCAGAGCGTCCACATAACTCATTTACTAGCCTAACGCCGCTATCTTCCCTGACTGAGATAAACATAAAATCATTAATCCACTTTCTCAACTTTTTTTTATTATAATTTGGTACAAAATCACGTCCCATACTCGTCGAAAAAGAGATTTTTTTATTGTTAGGAGCATACCTTAAGTAGTACAACGGATCTATGTAAAGAGTTGTGGTATCCCACAATTGATCGCTGCCCGCAACACACGCTATAGCCGACCCAGATAGTTTCTTTAAGTCATTCCACGAAAGTCGCAAAGGATGAAGATAAGTTTTTTCAAAATCGAGGAACTTAGAAACAGAATCACCAACAGGTACCTTTTGCAATGAGTCCCTATAAGCGGTTAACGTTTTTAAATTCATAGTAGAGATAGTGCGGCTTAGAATTGCGAACAATTTTCCCCATCGAAAATCTCTTCCTTTGAAGGTTGTGGTTCTCGCCACCAGCTGACAATTATAACCCAGATTCTCTATTAATAACTTAGTGGCATATGTCTGAAGACTAGAACCATAATTGTAGCCAGAGAATAAAGTTGATAATAAAACCATCTTGTTGTCATGTATCATATAAAGCACGTATTTGCTATCAGATTCTTCGTTAAAGATTTAAGGTAATTTACGAAATTCAGTAATATACTTTTGTTTCGGATAATAATTTCCAGAGAAATCGAGTGTTTTGTATTTTTTTCCTTCTACCATTCCCTTCCGTCTTTTCATCTCAATAAAACTTACCTAGTGTGTTGCTATGAACTCTAAAACACATACTGTGTCATTCACGTCTTCTAAAGCCATAATGTATTGTATAAAAGACAATATACCGCACAACACTTCTAACAAATAATCACTATAATGACCATTGTACGAACTTTTCTTGCTCCACCATCAGGACTTCCGTTTCATGTAATTTCTCACTTCTAATTTGAGGTTAGGAATATAAATTCCATTTTTTCCAATCAGCAGTTCGTTTTGGCAATGATGCAGACTCAACACAGCAGATTCTAAAACTCCAAACTTCACTTTGGGAAAGTTCGATATCACAATAGTTTGGGTAGTATACACAACTGGCCCAAATGAGAAATTTAGTTCTATTCCCCTATCAAGGCTTACATAGAAGAATATTGCTTTCGCAGGGATAAGCCCCTATGCTGATCGTATACCATCTTTCCATGACTTATAAGTCAACTCGTATATTATTACCATCGTTTGAGAATAACGCTAATGATGGTACTCACACATCTATAACTGCTACGAGCCAGCCGTTGCAGGTCCCAACGAGTTTCTTTCCCATATATCAGATAAATGGGTAAATCATCGTATCTTAAGCAGTTTTGCAGGAACTCCACCATAAATTGCATTAGGTACATCCATACCCTTTGTTAAACAACTATTAGCCGCTAATACAGAATTTTCAGGCAGATGTGATCCTTTCAACAAGGTGCAATTAGCACCAACCCAAGCACCTCTTCCAATAGAGGTAACCCCGATATCAGCCATTCCATACCGATATGAGCCATTCACAGAAGTATGGTTGTTCGAAACGACAACAGAATTCATTGCTATTTGTACCTCATCTTCAATTGTAATATAACCAAAGATGTGTGTTCCTGGTGCAATATACACATGATTACCAATGGAGATATTTTCCAAATCCTTGATAACAGCGCTATAGGCCACCTGCAAGTCTCTACCACATTTCTTCATTCCCAGTCCATACAACCAACCGCGAAGCCGCATCGTAAGCGGCATATCAGGAAGCCAAATCAACGAGATACGTACAAACCAACTATACAACAATAATAACTTATGTTTCATAGAGTCTTTATTTTTTCGAACAAAATTTGTACATTCTTTTTGCAGTTATATTGTTTTCCCCAGAAAAGTTGCAGTATATCCTCACGCTGAGGGAACGAAAGGTTCATATGAGAGGATAACAAATTTATCAATTGTTCAAACGTGTACACCCGTACGCCAGGTGTATAGGTATCAAAGTCAAACGCCAAACCTTTACTATTCGCCATGTAGTCCTGATAATCAAACGGGAAAAGAAGGACATCTTTATCTTTCATAAGCAAATAATCATAATAAATGGAAGAATAATCCGTAATCAATACATCTGTGAAAGGCAAAATAGGATATATATCTATAGAAGAGTCAATGAATCGTACGGCGTCATAGTTGCAATAATCTGCATGATGCCGTACGGCAGGATGCAGTTTCATCAAAAATAACGCATTATGTTCACACATACACCTATTCAGCACTTCAAAGTCAAAGCCAGCTTGTTCAATAAAATCATCTTTCATATCTGCCCTCCAAGTCGGCATATATAAGTAGACACAACTATACTTTTTCAAATCCACAACAAACTTCTGCAACTCCGATGACTCATATTGCCTAATATGATTTTCTATGTTCTCTTTCGGCTGCATCAAAAAACTGCACCGTGGATACATTCCTTCATACAACACACCTTTTTTAAGCCCAAACATTTTGGAAAAATGTGTATTCATTAACGGTCCTGTAGAAAGGAACAAGTCAAATTGTTCAAATTGATGCGGTGCAGAAAGCCGAAATAAGAAAGATTTTAATGCTGCATTTCCACTTTTATTCTGCGTACCCACACCACTTCCTTTAATCCCGACTCCATGCCAGAGATTTACTTTCTTGGCACGTCCAACTGTAAAAAAATTAATATCATTGGAGTGGCTGGTAAAGATATACCTACCGGCCGTTAAACAATGCCACAGCCCCCTCATACTCCATTTGGAATACACCTCCAAATGCAAATCTCGCATTTCACGCAGCACTTTTATTTTATTGGTAATCCAAATAGCATGCACTTCTTTCTGCTCCAAAGCATACAAATACAAGTATTTGGCATTGTCTGTAAAACCTACATTTGTGCCAAACACCCACTTCTTACTATTCCTAGGGAAAAGGAAAGCAATAGGATATATAAGATACCCCACCAACAACTCGGTCACACGTCCTGCCAATTCTTTCGGACCGGCATAATTACGCGCAAACGATAAGAAATTCTGCAAACCACTCATACCTCTATCTATTATTTTCGGACATCAACAACCTCGCCTGTTGCATTCGAGCAAATAGTATTAATCGAAGCAATGGCAACATCTTTTGCAGGGAGCAAAGTTCCCTCCGGTTCGTTTCCAAAATTCCGGGTACGCATAGGCGTTTTGGTACGTTCCGGATTAATAGAATTGACCCTAATATCAAAACTGCCCCACTCTTCTGCGATAGCTTGTGTGAAATTAACTATTGCCGCTTTTGTGGCAGAATATAAACTATACATCATTCTTCCCCGAGTATAAGAAGAACTGGTATAGAACAACAAGGCTCCTTTCGTTTGACGAAGATAAGGGAAAGCCGCCTGCGCCACATTGATGACACCTAATAGATTCACGTCGATTGATGTACGAATTTCCTTGTCCGTCATACTGCTTAACGCTTCTTTGACCAGAATTCCTGCTGTGTTAATGACGGCATCTATTCTTTTTTCTTTTTCGAATACCTTTTTCAACGCTTCTTCTACGACTACCTTATTCGTTACATCCACAGCATTCTCACTTCTTGAAAAGGAATATACCCTTGCCCCGTTTTGACGAGCAATATCAACAATTTCACCTCCAATCCCATAACTACCTCCAAAAACGACCAACACCATACCACTCAACTTCTCCAGAGTCTCTTCAGTAAGTTTCCCCTTGTTTCCCACAATACTTCGCAACTGGAACAACTTGTCCAATAAAAACAGGTCTTCAATATAGGTAAGTTTCATATTGAAGTTTTCCCCTTCTACCACATAGATGGGTTCGTCGGGCAGATACTTACGCACTGTACCACAATCATCTGTTGTTTTGAAATTCGGATCTTGCAATGCCAACTCGTAGGCTCTTGCTATTGTTCCCCTCTTGAAGCACTGTGGTGTCTGCCCATTTCTCAACTCATTGCGATTAGGAATAGTTGCAATACAATTATCAGGACCCACTTGTATGATGGTATCAGTTGTTTTGATAGCCACATCCACCGCATTAAATCTCTCCAAGGCAGCAATACAATCATTGATAATACGTTCAGTTATCAAAGGGCGAACAGCATCATGGAAAATCAGATTGTCATCGTCATTCGTATATGCCCGAATAGCAGCCATAGACGAGTCATAACGTTCCTTACCACCAGCAAGAATCTTCTTAACTTTTTTATACTGATTTTTGACTACGATACTCTCCACCTCATGGATATAGTCTGCCCGACTAATAATGCATATTTCATCTATTTGTCGTGCGTTCTCAAAGGCATCCACAGTGTGTTCAATCACCTTCTTGCCGGCAACTTTCAAAAACTGCTTAGGCGTATCATTCCCCATCCGGGCACCTGAGCCTCCTGCTAAAACTACTGCTATATTCATCGTTGTTATACTTTATACATACTATTATTTGGGTTGCATATGCGACCATAAGAACCAATACCTAATAAATCCACGCTTAGAGTGCGTCGTGGTAACATACTCTATATTATCCCACAGAAGACGGATATCACTATACGTTAACTTTTGTTGCTTGGCGTGTTCCATAAATCGCTCTATTTGTTGAAAATCTTGATTTACAGGGTGGAATAATTTCTTTATTTCTTCTGTCATCACGAAACGATCTGACGTAGAGTGATGAAGGTGTAAAATTGTTCGTATGCCCTTAACACAATCATCACAGAACTTTTGCCAAAAATTCATTCCACCATGCTGACGCGGGCTATTATTCGTCACATTATCCCCATGTTGGCGATAACGTGTCAACGGAGTAAAAAGATAGGAAACTTTACCTAAAGAACATGCGCATACACAAATCCACGCGTCATGATAGGACACATTATCCGGTATTGGGACACATTTCTTTGCAAATTCGGCTTTGAGCAACATTGATGCACCTTGAAATGGATTACCTGCAAAAAAAAGGCGATACAACAATTTATGCTTGTCTTCCGGAATAAAATGCACGCCATCCGTATCACTCATCCGCATATTGAGATAGACATTATCCTTATCCACAATATCGCTATTACCACAGCACAAGACGCAATCGCCTATATTGTCCAGCAATAGTTCTAAATGGTTAGGATACCAAATGTCATCTTGGTCACAAAGGGCGATATAGTCGCCTTTGCAACACATAATGGCCTGTTCAAAGTTCTTTTTGAACCCGAGGTTATGCTCATTTCTATAAATTCTAAAACGTGAATCTTTCTTCGCATATTCCTCCAATATAGCAACCGTACTATCCTTACTACAATCATCACAAACAACTACCTCAAAATCAGTAATTGTCTGTGCTAAAAGGGAATCAAGTTGCTCTCGCAAGAAACGCTCCCCATTATATGTGGCCATTGCTATGCTTAACATAGGATTTTATACCATTTTGTTTGAGTGTGCAAAGGTACTGCTTTTTTTTTAGATATGCAAATGTTTCGTTAAGAAAAACGAAAGTTTTTTCGGGGGGGGGGGGCAGGAGGGGAACCCACCCCGACCCTCCCTACAAGGGAGGGAGCGGGAGGGAGCGGGAGGGGGCAGAGGAGTTGTAGGAGGTCTTCTCGAATACATAGGGTTCCAGCCTGCGCTGGTTTATGTCGTCCCTTCGGGGCTCGTTTTGAGGGAGAGCCCCGTATTCGTAGGGTTTCACCTTACGCTAATCCATATCGCTCCTTCCCGACTGTCCCCGATAAATCGGGATGCAAGCATCGGGATAAATCTCGGCTTGCATTTGATAGACTACTTGGGGGCAACTCGTATATCGTAACCAAAAATTATTTCAATTCCCTTAGCGCCCGCTGCTTACCCCATGCAAACGGACCGTTTGTTTTTCAAAAACGCTTTCATATATATAGGCAATGCCGTATTTTCGGCGTTTGGTGCAAAATAAGACGGCAATATGCGAGTTACGAGTTTTTTTGCCATTTTTTCGTAATCTGTCAGATACTGACATTCAGCACATTACAAAGAAAATGCAAGTGCCGTGCATTTTTTTGGGCAACGCCGAAAGAGGCGCCGAGTAGGCGCCGAATAGGCACCCCCCAAGAGGTACCGATTTCCGTTTGCTCCGTAAATGGCGGCTAATGGTTATTCACACCTCGTTAACGTGAACTCGAAATAAGATACATATACATTGAAACAACGATGATTCTTTTATTTCAACAAAAATTTCCAAAAATTATTCGGAACTTGTCCCGACCTGTCGGGATATTTTTTCTTTAACGTATAATTAACGTGTAATTTACCATTAATTCATTACCAAAAACTAAATTAGTTTCTGACTGCCGAAAACGTACTTTACTTATATCGAACTCACGTTAATGTAGAACACCTCAAATGCAAACGTTCCCCAATAATATCATTGGTTATTTTTTCCTGCCACTTCCTGATATATATTCACAAGTCCTTTTGCTATTTCCTTCCACGATTTTGGTCCCTCGGAATAATCGCGCTCAATGTTATCTGCATACTCTTGTAGTTTTTCGGGATTCGATAACAGGTGATTCATCGCGTTTGCCAAAGCCTCTACATCGCACGGCGGAACGATTACCCCATACTTATCATGCTCAACCTGCTCGGGCAGTCCGCCGACATTGGTAGCGATGATGGGTTTATTAAAAGCGAATGCCGACATCACCACCCCACTCTGTGTAGCATCTTTGTACGGGCAAATGGCACAATACGCACCTTGTATCAATGTCGCCAACTCATCATCCGGGATAAAGCGATTGCGGAACTCAATGTAATCCAAATGTTGGTATTCGGAGATATCAAAAGGATATTTCCCTTTCCCCGCCACGATTAAGCGCATTTGAGGATACTGCTCATGTACCATCTTCATGGCGTCAAGGAGATAGTCAATACCTTTGTTGGACGCTATTTGACCAAAGAACAAGAAGTATTCCCCCTTCTTACCTTTTGTGTTTTTTCGTTCGTACATTCTCAGATAATCATACCGTCCAAGGCGACTATCATAGATATGCTTCTTCTCCAAATGATTCAAGGCTATACATTCTTCCTTTTGTGCAGCATTAAGGATAATGAAGTGATTTAACAGACGAAAACCCCATTTGCGGGCTTTTAGTACCAAAGGGGCATTGCATTTTTCAGTAGAATGCGGGATTGGGTCGTGGACTGTCAATACTATTTTTTTTCGCAAGAAATAAAGCGGTATCTCGAAATATTGCGGAAAATCCGTTATGTGGATAACATCATACTTTCGAAGACGCCATACAAACTTCACATACAACCACAAGTTGTGCGGTTGCCAAGCGTGAGCAGCAAAAGAATTGACTACAAAAAAGCGATTGGCATCTATTAGTCGGCTACAAGGTGTCAATTCCGGATAAAGTTCCGTGGCAGGGAATATGCCGAACTTGGAAGATAGCTTTTGGATATTGAACGCTGCTCCCCTATAGGAGTTCTTAAAGACGGGTACATAATAGTCTATCTCTGCAAGGTCCTTTGCCTCCATCAAGAACGACAAATCCACATCAGAAAACATACGACCAGAGAAATAAGCAATTTTTAGTTTACGCATGGGATTGGAAAGAATTAAGGATAGACATGCTTTTACTATATACTTGTCGGTGCCGAATACTATTTTGTCTCAGCAAAAGAGCCATTAAATGACCATATCGATAACAATTTTTCAAATAAAATAAAAGTTTCTCGGGTGATATGGAATGCTTTTTACAAACATATATATCAGACTGTATCTGTCGTCTGAAAGAATTTTCGTCAAAAGGTCGATTTTGGGTTAAATGCAGATATTTACTTTTGGGAAGATACACCATTCGCATATTGGGATAATATTGCCTTAGACGCAAATGGATATCAAACTCCTCAGCATACATAAAAACATTTTCATCAAAAAGACCAATACTCTCAAAATACTCTTTCTTAATTGCAAAAAAAGCCCCTTGGAGCCACATCCTTTTGTAGTCGTAGATATCAAGTTTATGAGCAATGCTGCGACCAACACTTTGCAAGAAACCAATTTGAGAAAAATCATAGTAAAATGAAGGATTGGCCTCATCGAGCGTACTATATTGTTTTCCTCCGCACATCACAACATCAGGGGCAGAGAGGGTTGTTAGAAAAGCACCGAATACCGGCATAATGAGACGGACATCGGGATTCATAATGCTGACAATCGGGGCAGACGATGCTCGGATGCCTACATTATTTCCTTGCCCGTAGCCTCCATTTGTAGGGTTGCTAATGGTAATTACATTAGGGAATTTCTCTTTGATTTGTTTCTCTGTTGTACACCAATTTGTACTATTGTTATCAACCACAATAATCTCCAATGCTTCACCAATATCGTTATATTGATAGACAGAAGACAAACAATCGAAGATGTCCTTCTCCGAATTATAAGTTAATATGATTAAAGACAGTTGTTTATTCATTTTTATACAAGAATCTCGTTTTTGACTCGTTGTGTCCATGTGTTCCAGTTGAGGCGAGTGTTGTACATTTCTTTGGCACCTCGGCTGTAATCGTCCAACTTGTCGGTTTCTATGGCGTTCATAATGGCTTCGGCAAAATCTGCTCCAGTGGCAGATAATGGCAACCGCTCACCGTTCTTTCCGTTAACTACATAATTGGCTAAACCACCTGTTTCATAACAAAACGTTGGCAGCCCCAAACCCGCAGCCTCACACAAAACTGTTGCAGAACATTCCGCACGCGATGGGAAAAGGAATATATCCATCTGCTCCAAAATTGCCAGATACTTAGCATATTGTTCCGGTATGTTTTTGTTTAAGAAGCCATACTCTTTGATAAACGGTAATGCTTTATACTGCTCGGGGACGGGCATTCCCACGATATGAAGGGTAAATTTGCCCCTTCCCATACGAACCAATTGCATACAACACTCCACTGCTACTTCGCCACCTTTGCGCACCCAATCTACTCCAGAAAGAAGGATGTTGTAACCTGTTTTATCCTTGAAAGAAATTGTACGAGTACCCAAAATAGGTGTATCGATATTGGCACCGAACTCTATGACATGCAGTTTATCAGGGTTAATTCCATAACCATTCACGGCATTATCTTTAGCCCACTGCGATGATAAAATACCTTTGCAACACGCATTCCATACCTCACGTGATAAATGGTGAGCATATCGTGAATTGGAAGATAACACATTCGTATATTCAGGATAATAGCGCTCCATACCAATGTAGGGGGTGTCTGCTAATAGTATCATTTTAGTATCGATACCTTTTTCTTTCATTACTTGTATCAATGCCGACATGATTTCCGTATCCAATAAAAAGAAAAAGTCATATCCCTCCAACGGTTTATTCCGCAAGAAACGACATAAATTTTGTCTATATAGACGAGTAAAATTGGGCAGGAAGCGGTACTTACATTGTGCTTTTTTGCGTAAGCGGAAAAGCAAACTATTTATCAACCGAATGGGGAAAGGGAATTGCACAGAGGCACACGTCAAGAAGTCGACATCGGCCCCCGTTGCCAGTAGTGCTCTATACACTTTATACACCGTTCCTGACCAAGCCCGCTTATCCTCCGGACCTTTACCATAAGAAAAATAAAGAACTTTCATATTTGATATAACTATAAAATTCTATCTTAGTTCTATTACAATACTATAACTATCAAAATAGATAATCATCACCTTACTTCTCGATAAAACTGTTCTCGTGAATAACTAATTTCTTCCGTAAAAATACTCGCATAAGGACTACAAGAAACAATTCGTGGCTCCGTATGAATTCCATTTGCTATTGTATAAAATTTTGCATAATTCCAATAACCAACAATACAAATTATGGAAAACAACATTAACATTGTTTTTGCGAAATTTCGCCCACGTATAATTTCAACTATCACATCTGCGATTTGCACAAATACAAAAATAGCAACATATTGATACAGGCGATACGAAATAGGAATAGCCGACAATAAGCAAATAGAGATTGCCCATACATATAGGAAAGGAGACATATGACATTGCCATCTTTCTGCTGATGTTATCCATATCAAGTAGCTAAGTACCAGCATTGGACAAACATACAAAACGAAACGGAATATCAAATGTCTGACAGAACGATTTACAACAGATTCTGTACCGAGTCCGTCAGCCTCTGTATACGTCACGGCCTTTTCCGACATATGTTCTAAGCCCATCGTGTCAAACACATCTGCTAAATATGGGAACATCTGATTAAATACACTACCTACCAAGAACGTAAGAATACAGATAGCAAACAAAATTTTATAATTATATCTCCTAAATTGCAACAATGGCAACAAAAATAGAACAATCCCCACATTATGCATAAGGACAGCACAAATAGATAAAATAGTATATTTTCCATAGGCCTTTTGTTTCAAGTATTCATATGCCCACAATGCGAATGACAGGCTCATAGACTGCCGTAGGGTTTCATAATTGATATCAAAATACAAAATTGCAAAATACAATAGTATTACAACAAATGGATATCGGGCATTCCTATATGCAAACCGAAAAATAGAAAAGTTAACGAACAACGCTATAATAAACTGAAAAAAGAACCACGAATCGCAAATTGATTTACACAACGACTCAAAAAAGGAAAATCCTATTTCATATGGCAATTCATCTAAACGCCATGCTTCAAAGAAATTACTTAGGTAAGGAGCATTTTCTTCAAAGTCTTCCATATAGTTAATAGTATCAATTCCTAAACGAAATCTAAATCCAGCAATAGCAGTCAAAAGGACACAAACTAACCAAAAAGTCAGTTGCTTTCCTTTCTGATTAGTGTGAAAGTCATAAACATACGATAGCGCAAACAATAAAATAAAAACGATATAGTATATCATATAATCTTACTTTTTGAATAGACCAAAACTCCATCTATATATTTCCCCAACTACATGCCTAATCTTTTTATAGGGGGTATCATATAAATGGCTATCTAACAATTTTTTCCAGCCATTTTTTTCCTTAATGATGGTATATGCATATTCACGCAATCTTGGTCTTACAGGCGGTCTGTATAACTGATGATTAACAGACAATGCCTCGGACAAAGTACGTTTTTGCAAGAACAAATCCGATGACACTACTGATAGCATCCTCGCACCTTTTTCTGTATTGACAAGGACCAACGAACAACCTTTAGAAGTATCTTGTTCAAAAGGCTTTTCAGCACCAATTCCC
This sequence comes from Paludibacteraceae bacterium, assembly GCA_051870955.1. Lineage (GTDB taxonomy): Bacteria > Bacteroidota > Bacteroidia > Bacteroidales > Paludibacteraceae > Colicola. The sequence goes on from JBJECJ010000035.1 coordinate 14,333, forward strand.
CAGAAATCTCCAACAGTAAGATCAGAGACCCGTTGCGAAACAGCAAAAAGACAATGGTAGCACGATTCGCGACTAAGCAATCCTTGTAAAAAGGCTTTCATATACCAATCATGCTTTGATGAAATCACCTTACGGCTTTCCGCCAACTTGAAGCTTGGGGATATGCCCCAAGCTTCAAGTTGGCGGAAAGAAAATGATTTCTTATCAAACATGCCATATAAAGTTTCCAACTCGTGTAAATAACAAGAGAATGCCTGTTTAGATGGTGTACCATGGCAAACCAAGTCTACCAAATACAAATTTGAGATATTTCTTTTTCCTAAATAACCCAATAAACCCGCAATTTGGCAAGGTGTTCCCGTATATAACACTATTTTACCTTCCTTCAAGAGGTCTTTCACCTCGCGATATGTACCTCGAGTATCACTCTGCAAGTACTTCGAGCCCATCATCTCCCTCACCTGTTCTAATGTGGTTGCTTTAGTATGAATTACCCCCATATCATCATCATACACAACCCCAAAAACACATCCCCCCCGCGCAATAATCCATTCTGCTAAAATATAAAATACACCTCCTGAGGAACTTCTTTGTCGAATAGCCTCATCCTTACTCCAAGCAGCATACACCATTGGGAGTTGCTGATACTTAATAGGCGTTAATACCGGGCATGCTTTTTGACATGCCCCACACTCTATGCACAATGCCCTATTAATCTGAGGATACAAAAAACCCTCAAAAGACATATCCATGGAGATACAACGCCTTGGACAAATATTCACACACGCCCCACAGCCAGTACAATATTTCTCATCACACAATACAATCATAAGTTTAGAGCCTCCTTTAAATACGACAAACTACGTTCACGTTCGGCAATTAATATCTTATCCGCTTGCGTAAAATCAACTTCATACATATCATTCATTTTGGTCTCCACTTCATTTGCATGAATGGCTCTCCCCATAAGCCCCATCATACGTAGAAGATTTGACATTCGATTATCCTCATCTCCATTGATTGCCCAAAAAGGTCTATGAAAAAGGATTGCGAACACAATAGCATGAAACGAACCAGAAACAACGACCTTAGCATGATATAACAAATTTAAGAATTCTATAGGTCCAACGTCTAACTTATAATGTACCTTAGAATTTGTCGTATACTCTTTTATACCACCATAAATAGTAGTAACAACTTTTTGATGTAAACCATCTGCTATTGCCATCGCTATATTGCGATGATCTATTCTAAAATATGGTGTGTACCAAAACACATAGTCTCTGTTTATCAAAGGCTCCTGAGGCATTATAGTTTTCCAATATTTAGGTTCCAACAACATTGTGGGATCTATGTGTACTTGTGCCTCCACGCCACAAATATCCTTCAGCACCTGAGCAGAACCTATTTCCCGAACACTAAGATTCCTGAATCCCTTAATAGCTTGTATGATGAAAGAATATCTATCAATTACTTGTTGTTGTGGTTCGGGACCTAGACTTGCAGCATATGAAATTGCTTTGCCTGTAGCAAACGGAAGATAATATAGATCCGAGTAATCACGACAGATAGTATTCCATATTTGGTCACTACCAGCAATAAAAATGTCATAATTATCTCTTAAAGCATAAATTGCGCACTCATCATTGTACTCTGATGTTAAAATTAGATATTTTGATAGAAACTGTTCAAACAATTCATACTTTCGATGCAATTGTTTACTAATTGGATATTTCAAATAGTAATGCAAAAAATTCTGCAAAGAAGTTGCACGTTTGAAACCTATATCCGCATACATCTGTTTTTGTTGATTGGAACGAAAATTAATTATAGCATTATCAACTCCCAACGACAACAAAACTTGCTGTAGTGCATAAGCTTGCAACATCGAGCCATAGTTATGCGAAGCGTGGAATGTAATAGTAGCAGTGGATAATTTAGTGGACATGATTTGATAATTTATTTTTTAGGGTAACCATAATCATTATTCTTTCTTCTTTTTTCATTCCTACAAACCATATGATAACAATTGTAACTATCATAGAAATTATTATAGAACCACACAATCTCCACAATGGTAAACCTGGCATGTACAAAGCAATGGGAAGGATCACCGAGCCCATTGTAACCAAGCAAATAGGAATCATTACATCACGAAGATAAACAAGAGAAGGGAAGTCCATAATCCGTTTCAGATAGAAAATGCGCACTATATGCGTGAGTAAATTTATCAAAACGCGAACTACAAAACAATAGACAGGAGATAAACCTAGTTTTAACACAGCGTAAGACAACGGCAAATTAGAAATAATGCAAATAGACATTATTATCTGATAAGTACGTATATTACCTGTGGCTTGTACCGAATACCATAAAGGTCCAGACATAGCGTCTATCATACAAAAGATAATCAATAATCGCGTAAATTCCGTCGCATAATGAGGTACCTCCACTAACCATAAGTTCAATATGTCCTCACAAAAAACAATACAAGGCACACCTAAAATTAGTAATAGGTAATATGAAAAACGTGAGGAACGAAATATCAAAGAAAAAAAGAAATTTTTATCTCCTGCAGCATAAGATTTTACGAGTTGAGGGGTAAAAGCGGTCTGAAAATTAATAACAAACGTATTCAAAGCAGAACTTACCTGATTTGCAATTCCCAAAGCGGCATTAGTTAAAACTCCGGTAAATATATTCAATAGAAAACTCAATCCTTGACTCGCGGACAGATTAGCCACACCTCCTAATAAACTCCATCCAGAATAACTAAATAGTTTATGGAATAAGTGCTTATCCCACATAAATTCAAAATGCGTAACTGGCAATTTTCTACGACAATAAATCCGATATACAATAAAACACAAGATGTTAAGTCCTAATATCAATAATGAGTAGATTACCAACTTATCAAACGGCATCACATCCAAAATCAAAATTAAAAGCAGACGCAGAATCACCTCGAATATAGACAGATAGGCATAAAAGTTCATGCGCTCATAAGCAATAATCGATGCATTATAAGGGACCCTATTAACATTCACAAATGTATTCACTATAGAAACCTGAAATACCCAGAAAGCAGCATTCAGTCGTTCATCCGGTATGTTCAATCTTGTTTTGAAGAACCACAATCCGATAGTCTCGCACAATAACAACATGACCAATGACAAAATGAAGTGCACATTTACACCCATACAAAAAACACGATGCACATTGTCATAACGCTGTCGCCCCATCTCATAATTCAAAAAGCGTTGCGTTGCATTCGTCATCAATCCATATATGAATGAGAATAGCACTACAATACCCCCAACCACATTGTAGATACCAAAATCTATTGCACCTAACACACTTAACACTACACGACTTGTGTATAGTGATACTAACATCACCAACACCTGCCGCAAATAAAGTAAGAACGTGTTCTTGGCTATTCGCTTGTTACTTAAATTATCATTTTCGGGAGACATACAAAAAAAGTCAACAACCTGCAACCCGCTTTTCACTCAGGTGCATGCGGGTTAGTATTTTGTCTATAAGATTCACGCGATTAGAATGGTGCCTAACAATTCAGCGCGCAAAGGTAGTGTTTTTTTTTGACATACACAAATAAATTGCGCAGAAAGTGTATATTTTTCGTTTGTTGGGAGAGGAGGGGGGGGGGGGAGCCTACCCCGACCCTCCCTGAAGGGAGGGAGTTGGTGGGACCGAGGGAGAAGCGGAAGCCTACCCCGACCCTCCCTGAAGGGAGGGAGCAGGTGGGACCGAGGGGGGGGGGGCGGAGCGGGTCGGAGCGGGTCAACCTAATAGTGCGGCAGCATGTACGGCTCGAATCTTGGGAGAGAAATAATGGGTCTCTACGTCGTTGGAAAGTACAAAGCCTTGCAACAAGGGTTTGTCCAAGATAGACTCAATTGCCATCAGGTGGCGTGCATCGGCAATAGAGACACGGTCTGCCATCTTGATTTCAAACGCAAAATATCCGTCTTGTGTTTCTACCAACAAATCCACCTCTCTTCCTTCTTGCGTACGGAGATGATAAAACGAGACGTTCGCTCGAATGTTCTTTGCCTGCTTGTAAATCTCTGCTACCACCAGACTCTCAAACTCTTGCCCTGTTATTCCTCCCCGTTTCTGCAATATGGCTTGTAAAACGCCATTGTCCATCATGTGTATTTTAGGTGCTTTAACCAAGCGTTTGGCTGCATTACGCTCCCACGCAGGCAAGACAATGACCTGATAACTCAGCCGCAGATATTCTATATATCGCTGTATGGTCTTGGATGTGATACCAATATCGCGTGCGAGGTTGGAGGCGTTGAGTACACATCCGGTATATACCGCCGTGGCGCGTTGTAATTTGATGAAAGGTTCCAAATCGCGAAACGCAGCCAAGTCGCGGATATCGCGTTCTAAATAGGTATGTACATAGTTTTGCAGCCATTCGTAGCGGTCATCCACATCCATATCTTCATGCACCAGCGCCGGGTAACCACCATAGCGAAGGTAATGCGTCCAAGCCGCAGTTTTCTCCGCGTTACAGGGATCTAAGAGGAAATCAGGTAGGAAAGTAGGTTCCATGGTCGGCCTTTCAAGAAGGTCCTGCCATGCGGAACAGGGGGTGGGCGTATTCCATGCCGTTGTTCGTAATTCAGGTAAGGTGAGCGGATACATCTCTATGATTACACATCGACCCGCCAAGGATTCTTTCACCTTCTCCAGCAATAACAGTTGGCTGGAACCCAACAATATATACCTTACATCCGAGTAGGTATCGTATGTTGCTTTTATACTCTCTATGAGTAGCGGTTCTTTCTGCACCTCGTCCAAGATAGCGTGGGGATAGAGGAGTCGCCATTGCTGTGCAGTCAAAGCTGCATAACTCTTCCTACGCACGGGGTCTTCAATGTTGAGGTAGGCATAATCCGGCAACATATGTTTGACCAGTGTTGTTTTCCCTACTTGTCTGGCACCCGTAAAGACCAAGACTCGCGCGTTGGCTTTACCTTGCAAACGATTTACGAAAGCGGTTATTTGTCTGCTCTTTTCCATGATAGACACTGAATTTCGCGACAAAGGTACGACTTTTTTATGACATGTGCAAGTGTTATTCCAAAAATTACGCAATAATTTGGACTTTTAATCCAAAATTTACGCAACTTTTTGGAATTACAATCCAAAAATTACGTAATTTTTTGAAATAGGCATATGAATATCTTACAAAATTCCAAACAAGTTATCGCCCCGCGACACGTCGGGATAAACAGGAATGCAGGAGAAGGCATGTTAGACCAGGGAGGAGCGGGTTGGACCGAGGGAGGTGGGAGGAGAATAGACATTTGTCACCCGTAGAATATAATATCTTATGGTTCAACAAACGAGCCGTCCCCGTGTTAACACGAAAGAGGCTGCCTGACCCATGTCAGACAGCCTCTTTTAGTGGTCATTGGCAAGCGCTTACTCCATGCGTGTGCCGGCTGCGTTGTACATCACGCCGTTGCGGATGATGACCAACTGCCCGTTCACCACGCGCTTCTCAGCCTGCTCCTCGCTGCGCACTGCCTCCAAAGCCGTCTCACCCGAAGACTTCGACACGAAGATAGCGTTCTTTATCTCAGGCTCACCATTGTGCTCTGTGTACGAGCCTTTGAGCGTAATTACGTCGTCTTCCTTGATACCCAACTCAGCGAACTTACCGGGCACGCCCTCGGCAGTCAAGAGACCGAAGACAAAGATGGTACCCGTGGAGTCGGTAAGGTTGAAGTTACCATATTCGGTGTTCGTGAGATCCGACACGGTACCCGTGAGGGTGTAGATGTTGAAGTCGTCCTTGGCTTCGAGGAACTCGGCGATGGTTACCTTGCCCTTCTCCTCGGGCTTCACGGTGCTACGCTCAAGGATAGTGTAGGTGCAGCCTGCCAACATCTCGGGAACGGTATCAGTCTTGGATTTATATACGCCAAGTACACCCTTGAGAGCCACCTTATCGCCTACGCAGGGAGCGTCCTCTGCTGCCTTGCAAACGGCATGGTATGCCTCGAACACTTGACCGCCCCTCACGCTGTCTGCCATCCAGAAGGATACATAGCCCTTATCTTCCGTCCACACGGACACAATATCGGTAACATACCCAATCACCACTGCCGAGTCGGAAGAACCTGCCAGCGCAGCCGTAGCAGCCGCAGCGCAGGTCAGAGTGTCAATAACCACAGGCTCGGGGTCGGGCGTAGGTTCGGGTTCGGGAACCTCGCTGCCGTCCCATTCGATGGACACGCTCTCGAGGTAGAGAGCACTTTCGTAAGGACGAACGCTTACATAATAGTAGTCGCCCTCAATGGTAACGGTCGTGGTCTTTTCACCTTTGACAATAGAGCCCAACTTTGTGCCCTTGGTTGCAGTAGCATAGAGGTCAGCAGCAGATTTGTAAGGAGTATTGGAGCCATAAACATCTACGGTGCGACCGTCTGTGGTTTCGGAGTTCCAAACGACGCTCACGGTCAGCACTTTACCGCCGGAAGTGGTTGAAACGATACCGCTTTTCTTCTTCGCATTCATTTGGATAGCACCGGCTTGACTTTTTGAAGTAGTGCCTGCATAGACTGCGTCGGAGGTTGCCGTCACGCCTGAGAAGTCTTCGTACTGTGTGCTTGTCGCAGCCAACATGTCTACGGTCAGCGTGTCCACGGCTGCCGATGCACTGACGGCGAATAAAACAGCAGCCACACAAGAGAATAACTTTTTCATAATGATTTTGTTTTTAGAGGTTAATTATTTATGGAAAATTGTGAATAATTATGCACTCTCAACGCCCTTCTCATCACGCCCCGCACTCGCTTGCACAAACACTTTGCAAAGGTACTCCTTTTTTATGATATACGCAAGTTTTTTTACGAAAATATGCCCACTTTTTTCGAAAATGCCGTATAACCCTATTGAAAGCGCTTTCCAAAACTTTTTCGCAGGTCTCTTAATTCATAATTAACATGCAACGTTTATTCTTGCGTTTTGCTTGGCGAGTCTGGCGCTCGCTTCTTGTTCCACTGCTCAGAAGATTTCCATCCGACAAGAGCAGCAGGGACAAGTACAAGAAACCGTCATCGAACAAACAGGGCGCTTAGAGAGCATGTCCCTGTCGCTTATCTGCTGTGAATAGAAAGAGGCTGTCTAACAAGTCAAGTTAGGCAGTCTCTTTTTGTTTGTGAATGGCTTATAAGGGACTAAAATCACCGCAAAAACCTTCGTTTTGTTCCAAAACACCCGCCCGCGACATGTCGGGGCGTCCCCAGTATAAGACTTGTTAGACAGCCTCTCTTTTCGTATCCGACGATACATTATAATCAGAGTACCTCTTTCAGTATCTCGCTGACGGTGGGGTGCGGGAAGACTACTTGCTTGAACTCCGGCACGGTGTAGCCCATTCGGACGGCAAAAGACGCTGCCGCCACAAACTCGGAGCAGGGATTGCCTATCATGTGCACACCCAGCACTGTCTGTTGGCGCTTGTCTATCAGCATCTTGCAGAGCCCCGTCTCGCCCTCGTTCTCCGCCACGAAACGCCCGGAGTAGGTCATCGGCAGCGTGCGCACTTCGTATTTGTCGCGCACCTCTTCGGCGGACTTGCCCTCCATGTCTTGGTAGAAACGGCTCACCTCCTGCTCGCTCATGCCCACGCAGGCAATCTCGGGATTGGTATAGACCACGGACGGGATGGCATTGTAGGCAATGCGTTGCAGCGGCAACTGCTTGAGCATGCGCCCCACTGCCACTTCCGCTTGACGGCTCGCCACGTGAGCAAGCATAATCTTACCCGTTACGTCGCCGGCGGCATACACATTGGGCAGGTTGGTCTTCATGAAGTCATCCACCACGATAGCCCCGCGATTCAGTTCGAGGTCGGAGAGCGCGTCCAGCCCTTGCAAGTTCGCACGCCGCCCGACGCTGATGAGGATTCGCTCGGCGGAGAACGTGCCGTTGGTGGTCAGCACTTGGTTGCCTTGCAGTTCCAGCACTTTGGTCTCCGTGAGGATGTTGATACCTGCCTTTTGGTACTTCTCGCGCAGGATACCAACCACCTCTTGGTCGAGGTTCGGGAGGATAGCAGGCATCGCCTCAATCACCGTTACGGGGACGCCCAACTCGTGGTACAAAGTGGCAAACTCCATGCCTATCACGCCGCCGCCGACAATCACAACGGACTCGGGCAATGCCGTGGCAGCCAATGCGGCGGTGCTGTCCCACACGGCGGGGTTGTCTTTCACGCCTACGATAGGCGGCACGAAATTGACGGAGCCCGTGCAGATAAGCAGGTTCTCCGCCTCAAACTCCTGCTCGTTGCAACGAACAACCACTTTCTCGTCAGTGCGCGACACCACTTCCGCTGCGCCGTTGACCACGGTGCAATGCTCGTTGTTGAGCCGCTGCTTGATACCGGCGACCAACTTGCGCACCACTTTCGTCTTACGTTGCGCCATCTTGGCATAATCGAACGCGACATCGGTTGCGGTTACGCCGTACTTCGCAGCATTCTTTGCGTTAAAATACTGCTTGGCACCATAGAGCAAGGTCTTGGTAGGGATACACCCGACATTGAGGCACGTGCCGCCCAACGCGGTTTGCTCAAAGAGGACTACGTCTTTGCCTGCCTTGGAGGCGATTTCCGCTGCGGTGTAGCCCGCAGGCCCTCCGCCGATAATTGCTAAAAAGTTCATGGTATGGAATAAATTTCGTTTCACTTCATGTTTTTCATTTCATGTTGGCATTTCATGTTTTTCATTGCATGTTTTTCATTGCATGTTTTTCATTGCATGTTGGCATTTCATGTTTTTCATTGCATGTTGAAACAAATTAACAGGCACTGACTAACACGAAGTGATTAACAGGAACTGAGTAACACGAAGTGCCCAACATGAAATAAACTCAGTCATGCAGTTTGTGGAGTTGGTAGTAGCGTCGTACCACCGTGAAATAGAAGAGCACGCCGACGGCATAGACGGCTATGCCCGACCAGAAGGCGGTATGGTAGCCGAAATGCTCGGCGATGGCACCACCTGCCAGCATGCCCACGCCCATGCCCAAGTCCCAACCGGTGAGGATGGTAGAGTTGGCGGTGCCGCGCTGGTCATGCGGCGCCATGTTGATAAAAATCATCTGGAACGCGGGCCATAGGTGCCCGTTGCCTAAGCCGATGATGAGAGGCGCAATATAATAGCAGGCAGGATGGTGCACGGCAGCAAAGAGGATGAAGCCGCTTATCGAGACCAGAATACCCAGCGAGGCATTGCGCAGGATGCGCCCTTCGCGCAGGGAGCGGCTGCCCGTCAGGCGGGAGACAATCAAACCAAAAGCGAACAGGGTGAAGAAGAAGCCCGTGCCCGCGGTGATACCCAACTCGTCGCGCCCGTAGATAGCCACATAGGTGGTTACCACACTGTACGCAAAGCCCACGGTGAAGACGGTCAGCATGGGGACAAGTCCCTTGAACATGATGAAGCGGTCGAGCGAGAGCGGCTGCTTATCCAGTACCAGCGGACGGTCTTTCACGCGGATGGTGCTCACCACGATGACGCCCAACACCGACACCGCGAAAGCCAGCCAAAAGAGCATTTCGTAACTCCGGTAGCGGGCAAAGAGGAACATCGCGATGCCCGGGCTGATGGCAGTGGCGATATTGTTGCTCAGCCCGAAATAGCCTACCCCTTCGGCGCGGCGTGATGAAGGCAGCACATCCATCGCCACCGTGGCGAGCGACACGCCCGTGGCTCCAAACGGCGCGCCGTGGAGCATGCGGAATGCCGCAAACATCGTGAGGCTGCCCGCCAAGAGGTAGCCGCCGAAGAACGACGCCGTGAGGAGGTAGAAAATAAGCAACATCATCTTGCGGGGGAAACTGTCCACAAAGAAACCGCTGAACGGGCGTATCAGCAGCGCCGCCAAGGCATAGCCGGATAGGACGATACCTATCACCTGCTTATCCGCCGCATGCGTGTCGCTCAGGTAGAGCGGCAGCAGCGGCGTGAGCAGCATGAAGGCAAAGTACATGAGGAAATTGCCCGTCCACACCTTAATATAGTTGCTATTCCAAAGTTTTGACTCCGAGTTGGTCATTGCATGTTAGTCATTGCATGTTGGTTAGTTCCTGTTGTTGCGCGTAGTGCTCCAAATACATCCGCACAGCGTTTCCCACCATCTCCACGCAGGGGCGTTTCTTGTAGTATTCCTCCGTGCGCGGGGCAGGCGTGGGGTCAGAGGCGGGCTGCTGACGAGGGGCGAGCCCCAGCAACTCGGCGCAGATAAGGCTACCGTGCTCTGCTTTGAATTGTTGCGCCAACTGCTGCACGAGCGCATAGTTCTGCTTCTTGCCCTCGGCGTCGCCTGCCGTGGCGCTACCGTTTTCCAAACCTGCCAGCAGGAACATGCCGCAGGCGGCGCCGCAGGTCTGACGCATGCGTCCGATACCTCCGCCGAAAGAGGCGCTCAGCCGCAGGGCTAATGCCTCGTCTTCGATACCGTACAGGTCTGCCACAGAGGCAAAGACCGACTGCGAGCAGTTGAACCCCTGCCGAAACAATGCCATTGCCCGCTCCACGCGAGCGTCTATCTCTTCTTTGGTTAGTCGTTGCATATTCAAATACCTTATTATCTCTTTACTTTAGCCTGCAAAGGTACTGCTTTTTAGGGATATATGCAAAAAAAATCTCAGTTCTTTTTTATAATGGACTATTTTAACGTGAGTTCGATATAAGATTCTTAGCAGATAGTCTCGGTAATCACTAACTAATCACTAACTAATCACTAACTAATCACTAACTCTAATAGGGTTGATTAGTTTGCTTGCTGAATGAATCTACTTATATCGAACTCATGTTATTTTAAGTTTATAATTTCGATAAAAGTTTGCATATATCGGAAAAAAGCAGTACCTTTGCGCCGCAGTTGAAAATTAGCAGATGAATCTAAACCTAACCACAGACTACTAACCTATAGCATATGGACAATCAGCCTATCACATTCGACAAACCCCGTATCGTCCGCACCTGTATCACGGTGGCGGTATTGGTGGCGTTGTACCTGCTGATTAGGCACTTGAGCGGGGTGCTGCTGCCTTTCCTGATTAGTTTCGTGATTGCCTACATGCTGGCACCGATAGTGGATTTCTTCCAGAAGAAATGCCGTTTGCGCAATCGGGTGCTGTCGGTGATTGTGGCGCTGACGTTGGTCGTCGGTGTGATAGCAGCCGCCTTTGCCGCCCTCACGCCGATGGTCAGCAAGCAGATGACGACTCTCTCCACAAGCGTTACAGAGTACGTGCGCAATTTCAATCCCAACGACTACTTCTCCCCCCGCATGAACGAGGCTATCAAAGAAGCCGTGGCGAATCTCGATGTGCAGACCCTGCTCAAGAACCAAGACGTGCAGAAAACCATCAAAGCCCTTGTTCCGAAGTTAGGTAATTGGATTAGCAGCGGCCTCAGTTCGCTCACAGGGCTGGCGGTGGTGTTCATCTGCCTGCTGTATATCATCTTCCTGCTGATAGACTTCGAGAAGATACGCGCCAACTGGGCAACGTATATCCCCGACCGCTGGCGCGAGCCGGTGGTGATGCTCATAGGCGACCTTGACCGCCACATGAACGGCTATTTCCGCGGGCAGTCGCTGATAGCACTATGCGTGGGCATATTGTTCGCCATTGGTTTCCAAATTATCGGTCTGCCGATGGGTATCGCGATGGGGCTGATAGTGGGTGTGCTGAACCTAATCCCCTACATGCAGGCATTGGGCATACCGCCTTGTATCTTCCTCGGGTTGATACAGTCGTTTGAGACAGGTCGCCCTGTATGGGTGGTGATGGTGAGTATCGCCGCGGTGTTCATCGTGGTGCAAGGCATACAAGACTTGGTGCTGACACCAAAAATCATGGGCAACGTAACGGGCATGGGACCTGCGGCCATCCTGCTCTGCCTGTCTATTTGGGGCGCATTGCTCGGCGTGGTGGGTATGATTATCGCCCTGCCGCTGACCACGCTCCTCGTCTCCTACTACAAGCGTTTTGTCCTCCACCTGCCGGAAGAACAAATGACATCCGCACGCCGTCCTTGCCGCTTAGAGACGATGGTGAGCAAATGGAAAGCAAAAAAGAAAACAACATAATTAACTTATTTTATTCACTATCAAAATTCATTATTATGAAAAAAGTACTTTTCGCTCTTGTGTGCCTCTGTGCACTTGTGTTGACTAGTTGTGAAAAAGATGTGATGTCTATTGATGCGAGCAAATTAGACAACACCGTAGAAAAATGTTGGATGTACACAGTAAGAGTAAGTATAGCAGGTGTATCGGCTACTGCTACTGACAACTTCATTTGGTGCACTGAGCGTGTAGCCGTTGAGACAATGCAAACTGCAGTCAAGGGATTTGAGGCTACCGGAGCAAAAGTTTCTTGCTCCTACAGACAAGAGAAAGGGGCTTCTGATGCGGAGACTTGCCTTGGTAAGAATATCGGTTCGGACGATTCGGAAAAATAAGTTTATTGTAATTCCTAATCTTAAAAAGAGGGTGTGTCGAAATTGCTTGGCGCACTCTCTTTTTGTACCTTTAGTGCATCATGGGCATAAATCCTTACTCTCGCAAGCAAGGATTTTGCCAAGGCACATTTTTATAGGGAGTGCAAGTATTTTCCTGAAAATATAAATAGTGCTTGCATATCTCGTTTATTTTTTGTACCTTTGCGGCGTTTTTTAAGAAAGCAACATGAGACGAATCCGCAGACATTCACTATATATCCTTTTTATACTTCTTTTGCTCTCCACCAAGGTCTCGGCGGTGGATACGCAGGTGCTTGCCGATTCGCTGCAAGCACGCTATGTGCCTTTCTCGGCGGTGTGGTCGCCGCAGGTGAAAGTGAAGCAGGTGCGCGTGAACGGCAGCAACGTTACCGTGCGCACGAACGGCGTATTGGGCGGCGTGGTATTTACGCCTTCGGAGTTAACAGAGATGCGTAAGCAAGTGAGCCTGTGGGTGTTAGGACACGGGCGCGGGAAGGTCAGCATCTACTCGAATAAATACGAACTGTCCGAACTCATCCCCGACCGCTTGCAGAAACGCAAGAGCAAGTACCCGCACTATGAGTGGGCAGGACATGACCCGTCCAACCCGATACAAGGCGCACTTTCCGACAGGCGCATTGCGCTTTGGGCAAGCCACGGGACGTATTACAACAAGGCACGCGAGGGCTGGATATGGCAGCGCGCCACGCTCTGGAACACCGTCGAAGACCTCTACTCCACGGAGTACGCGCGGCTGGTGGTAACCATGCTGGAGAACGCGGGTGCCACCGTGGTGCAACCCCGCGGGCGTGTGGATGACCCGCAGGCATGGGAAACAGGCGCAAGCGGGCTGCCGCGCTGGACGGAAGGCGCACGCTACTGGCTGGAGCATATCGGGTTTGCCGATACTGTCTGGAACAAATACGAGGGCGAGGACGACTACAAAGTCGACCTGCAATGCCGCGGGCTATGGCTCAACTACCTGACGGGCGGCAGCCGCTGCAACCCCGCCGCGGAGGGGATGGGTATGCCCGTGGATGTCTGCCTTGCGCTGCATACCGACGGCTACGACTCCGGAAACGACACCACCATCATCGGCACGCTGGCTATCTACACCGACCACGATGAAGACGGCAACAAAGTATTCCCTAACGGCATCTCGCGGCAGGTCAATCGCGACCTTGCCGACTATGTGCAGACCCAACTCGTGGAAGACATCCGCCAAACGATGGCCCCCGAATGGACACGGCGGCAGTTGCACAACGCCAGTTACTGCGAGGCACGCTACCCGCTGGTGCCCTCCCTGCTCCTCGAGATATTGAGCCACAAGAACATGGCGGATATGCGCTACGGACTCGACCCGCGTTTCCGCTTCGTAGCCGCGCGAGCAATCTACAAAGGCTTACTGCGTTACCTCTGCGGCGCAAATGCCGTGGTGCAACCGCTACCCGTGCATGATGTGGCGATAGACTACGCCGATGGTGCATGGTTACTGACATGGCAACCCACGGCGGACACGCTGGAAGCAAGCGCTATGCCGACACGATACGAGGTGTATCGTCGGCAGGGAGAGGAATGCGACTGGCAGGCGGTAGCGAGTGTGAAAAGCCCGCGGGCAAAGATAGAAGCCGCGCGAGGAGTGAAGACCGACTACTATGTGGTGGCAGTGAACGACGGCGGGCAGAGTATGCCGAGCGCGGTGGTGAGCGCATATCTATCCGCCAAAGGAGATTTGTCTCCCGCCCTTATCGTGGATGCGTTTGATGAGGTGTATGGTCCCGAGTGGTTTGCCGACAGCCTGCGGGCGGGTATCGTCCCGGGCTCCTTTGCCGTGGAAGACCGCTACAGCGTGGCGTACATCGGCGAGCAGTGGGACTTCGACCGCCAATCGCCGTGGCAGGACGATGACAACTGCGGTTGGGGCATGTGCTACCGCGACCATCAAGGTACCCGCACCATAGGCAACACCCGCGACTACGCCGCGCAACACGGGCAGGTGCTCGCGGCAAACGATATGTCGTTTGTCTCGCGTAGCAGCAGGACGCTCCCCGAAGACCTCTCCTTATATAGTATGGTAGATGTCATCACAGGCAAGAACCGCCGCCCCTTGGCAGACAGCACCATCGCGGCTCTGGGCGCGTATGTAGAGGATGGCGGGCGGCTACTGGTGAGCGGCAGTTACCTTGGAAACTCCTTCGCCAAAGTCGGGCACTACCGCGTGCAAGCCCCTCGCGCCACCCGCAGCGGCATCATACGCTGGGAGCAAAGCGACACCCTCCCTGCGCAAACTTCCCCAACCGACACCCTTCCCCGCCCCTTCCTAACACCCCAAAGACATATCTTCCATCTCGAGACGCACCCCAACGACCGGCAACTATTCGCCGAAGCCCCCGAAGGACTTTGCCCCGCGGACATGGAGGCAACGCGCCTCGGGCTGTATGAGGATATGCGCGTGGGCATAGGCGTAGCGCGAGAGTCCGCCCTCGGCGGCAAAGCCATCATCCTCGGCTTCCCCATAGAGGCAGTACAAGAATGGGAAACCCTGCTGCAACAGATAATCCAACAACTGAACTATAAACAATGAAAAAGAAAAACCTACCCCTGCTCAAAGACATAGAGATAACCGGCATTGCCGCGGAGGGAAAAGCCCTGACGCGCGTGGATGACATGGTGGTGTTCGTGCCCTACTGCGTGCCCGGCGACGTGGTGGACTTGCAGGTTACCAAGAAGAAACACTCCTTCATGGAGGCGCGCGTGGAGCGCATCGTCAAGCCTTCGGAGGAGCGTTGCGAGCCGGTGTGCAAGCACTACGGCGTGTGCGGCGGCTGCAAATGGCAGATACTGCCCTACCCCGCCCAACTGCGCTACAAGCAGCAGCAGGTGGCAGACAACCTCACCCGTATCGGAAAGGTCGCGCTGCCGGAGATAAGCCCTATCTTGGGCAGCCAACATATCTACGCCTACCGCAACAAACTGGAGTTCACCTGTGCCGACCGCAAGTGGCTCTCGTGGGATGAGATACACGCGGCCGGCGGGCTGGAAAACATCGACAACTCCTACGGTCTGGGCTTCCATATCACCAACTGCTTCGACAAAGTGCTGGACATCGAGGAGTGCCACCTCATGCCGGACATCAATAACCGTATCCGCAACGGCATTCGGCAGTTCGCCCGCGAACATGCCATGACTTTCTACAACGAGCATATCCACCAAGGGCAGTTGCGCACCCTCATCCTCCGCGCGAACCACAAGGGCGAAATCATGCTCATCCTCTCCTTCGGCGAGGCGTTAGACGACAACGGCTTTGCCCTGCTCGAGTGGCTCCACCGCGAGTTCCCCGAGATAGTCAGCCTGCAATACGTGGTCAACACCAAGTACAACGACACCATCGGCGACCTCGATGTGCAGGTGTATTTCGGCGCGGACCATATCATGGAGGAGATGGAGGGCTTGCAGTTCAAGGTCGGACCCAAATCGTTCTACCAGACCAACACCGAGCAGGCATACGAACTCTACAAAGTGGCGCGCGACTTCGCCGAACTGACGGGCGAGGAACGCGTCTTCGACCTCTACACCGGCACGGGCACCATCGCCAACTTCGTAGCCAAACAAGCCAAACAGGTGATAGGCATAGAGTATGTGCCCGAGGCGATAGAAGATGCAAAAGTAAATGCGAAGTTAAACAACCTCGACAATACACTCTTCTTCGCAGGCGATATGAAAGACATCCTCAACGAGGACTTCATCGCGCAGTACGGTCGCCCCGACGTGATTATCACCGACCCGCCGCGCGCCGGCATGCACGAGGACGTGGTGAAGACCATCCTCTTTGCCGAGCCGAAGCGCATCGTCTATGTGAGTTGCAACCCCGCCACGCAGGCACGCGACCTCGCGTTGCTGGACGAGAAATACCAAGTAACCAAAGTGCAACCCGTGGACATGTTCCCCCACACGCAGCATGTGGAGAACGTGGTGCAACTCCAATTAAGAATGAATAATTAACATGCGTTGTGCGTCTGCCTTTCGGGGTATGAAAGTCCCCCTTTAAGTGGGATTTAGAGGGTCTTTTCCATGCGTCATCCATCTCAAATAGCACTACTTTTCGCTCTCCTGATAGGCACAAGCCTATGGGCGGGCGAAGTGGCACCTCCGAGCAAAGAGGTCGCCCACGCTGCGTTCGGCGACAAACGCCTGCACCCGCAGTGGAAGGCAGAGCAAGGCGAGCGGAAAGACACCCTGCTGATGCACGAGCAGGCAGCGAAAGACAGCGTTGCCACCGCGAAGGAAGAGGCGTTTGTCCCGGGCGTGGTGATAGATGTGGATAAGAAGATTATCCGTCCGCGTGTGCTGGGATTGTCCGCCGGCTACACCCTGCAAGAAATCCTCGAACTGATGCCCGAACTATTAGACCGCGGCAACGAGGATATGCTGTCGAGATACACCCTGCAACTGGACGACATCAGCGTGGGACAGAGCAAGGATGTGGTGCTGACGAGCCTGCGAGCGGAGGAGATTGACTTCATCGAAATCATGCAGTCGCCCACCGTCAGCGTGCAGCAGAACGGCGAAGGAGGGGTCATCAACGTACACCTCAAACCGATAGAAAAAGACTTCCACGGCTCGGCGATGGCGGATGTATATACCAACTTCCACAACACGGTGGACCTGTCCCCCTCTGTCTATTTCACCTACGGCGGCGAGAAATGGCAGATGCGTGCGAACCTCGTGATGGAGTACTATCGTCCGACCGCGTTTCAGCAACTGGAGACGCGCGTGCACAGCATGGAGATAGCCGACGCGCGCGACACCACCACGTGGGTGCAAGATACCGTGGTAACCCAATACCTGCAACAGACCGCCAAGGTGCAGTTCGACTACATGCCCACGCACCAAGACCTGCTCACCGTCAGCGTCTGGGAGAGCATGCAATGGGAGACGGCGCGTTACCGTTCGCTCGCTACCACCTTCCGCCCCTACGAGACCGCGGACATGCCCCTGCTTTGGCAACAGACGGAGTTGCTTTCGGCGCAGAAAGTGGTTGCCAACCGCTCCAACGTAACCGCGATGGTGAAGTACAAGCGGCAGTACCTATTCGGCGGGGAACTGCAAGCCGACGTGGTGTACAACTACGGCTATCGGAAAGACGAGTCGGAGAAGCACTACACCGCCTCTGATGGGACATCGCTGGGGCAACAGCAGGCGGGAAACACCGACAGCCCGCAGGAGGTGCAGGTGAACATACAGTCGAAGCACGCCATCGCACCGGAGCGGCTGGGCATATACGACTCGGAGATGTGGCTCACGGCGGGCGTGAACGGCAGTTACATGTTCCGAAACAGCCATCTGCAGCAGCACGCGGAGGGGCAGACCACCCACTACTACCATCAGGATTTGGGCTTGCGCAAACAGCAGGTGTACCTATCGCCCCTGCTCCAATGGGACTATCGAATCGGCTCGGTGAAGTTGCAGGCGGGTGTGCGCTACCAGATGCTCAGCCGCATGCTGAACACCAACAGTCAGCCCGCTTGGACAGGGACGGAGCACGACTGGACGGGGAGCGTCAACGCCTCGTGGGCAATCACACGCAAGCACACCCTGCAACTGAATATCGCGCGCAACATCCTCCGCCCCGAGGACGAGCAACTCTTCCCCTACCCCTACTACCTGCCCGCCTCGCAAGAGGTGGTCGTGGGCAACGACTCGCTGCACGCCGCCTATTTCCACAACGTGGGCGTGAACTACCTCTTCCGCTATCCGTTTGCCAACGAGCAGGACGGCAGGCTGGTGCTGCACGTGGGAGTGGACTACATACGCGCGGACGGACTGATAAAGAAAATCGGAAAGATATACGACGACTACTATGGTTCGCTTCCCTATAAGACCTATGATAATCAAGAGAGTAGCAACGTGGTAAGTCTGAGCGGCTCGCTCTTCCTGCGCTACCGAATTTTCTCCATGTCGGTGGCTGCCAATGCGTATGTGAACAGCAAGGCGAAGAACGAACACTATTGGTACTACAACCTGTCGCTATCGCCCTGTTTCGCCTTCAAAAAACAGTGGCTGCTGTCGGGTAAGATGATGTACAACAGCAAGATAGAGACAACCAACAGTTATATCGGCGACTGCTTCTACGTGCAACTGCGCCTGAGCAAGCAGATAGGCAAATGGACTATCCACGCAGGTATAAGCGATATCTTCGACATGAAGGCGGTGGACAGAAGCACCCATATCAACGAGACCTACGAGATGGAGCACGGCATAATTGTAGGCAGCCGCAAGCAACAGGAAATCACCGAACGCACTTACGACCTATACAAACGCTTGGCAGTCATCGGCGTGGTGTATAGGTTCTAACTGCCTTTCCCGAGTCAATTACGTAGGATATACGTAGGATATACGTAAGATATACGTAGGATATACGTAGGATATACGTAGGATAACCGAGAGTATATGCTGACTTTGCCGATACTTCAACGACTTTTTCGTATGAATTAACTATCAATCTGCATATGCAAACCCTACTTACCATTCTAAGCGTGTTTTTCGTAACGTTTACGGATAAACAAGGCTGTGCCCCCGTCGCTTTCTCCGACAGGGCATTGGAGCAGCGCACCAAGTGGGCTATCCCCACCGACTCGTTGGACTATGCCGTTTCCACCACCTACACCGACAGCGTGCGGGCACTGGGAGGAGACATCATGCACGTCAGCCGCTGGCTCAACGGCGCGACAGTAGCGTGCGAAGACAGTGTAGCCGACCGGATTGCCGCCTGTTCGTTCGTGAAAGCCGTAGAGCAGACCCGCAACGAGACAGACAATCGACGGTATCTGTACCGCAAACAAGACTTTCTCCATACGTCCTCGGCAGATATGGCGCGCGGCACAGACGCACAACTGGCACTGTATAACCTCCCGCCGTTGCTTGCCGCCGGGCACAAGGGAGAAGGAATAGTGTTAGCCGTAATAGACGGAGGCTTTCAGAACTACCCCGTGGGGGAGCATAGCGGGAATTGCCTGTCAAGCAGTTTCGACACTGCCCATTGGCTGGGCAGTTACGACTTCACGGACGACGCAGACGAATTCTATGGCGCGACGGGCTACCACGGCACGATGTGCTTGGGCTTGATTGCCGGCGAAAGTACTGGGGACGCGGGCGTCTCGCCCGCGGAAGGAAGCACCTACCTAGGTGCCGCCACCGACGCCGACTACTACCTCATGCGCTCGGAGGAAGACGGAAAAGAGAGCCCGAAAGAGATGGATAACCTCGTCGCCGCCTTGGAGAAAGCCGACAGCCTCGGAGTGAACATCGCCAGCATCTCGCTCGGCTATTCCGAGTTCGACAACGAGGAATGGGACTTCGGCTACGCGGACATGAACGGACAGACCACGCGTTGCTCGCAGGCTGCCCTCATAGCAGCCCGCAAAGGCATGCTCGTATGCGTGGCGGCGGGCAACGAAGGCAACAAAGCATGGCACTACCTGACCGCCCCCGCCGACGCAGACAGTATCCTCTGCGTAGGGGCGGTGGATAGCGAGGGCAAGATAGCCGCTTTCTCGTCAAGAGGTCCGAGCAGCGACGGGCGCGTGAAGCCCGATGTGTGCGCCGTGGGCGAAGGCAGTTGTATCGTGAACCCGAGCGACGGCTCGATACAGTACGGCAATGGCACCAGTTTCGCCTGCCCGCTCTTGGCAGGCATGGCGGCATGCGTATGGTCTGCCCTACCCGACCTAAACGCCCAAGAGATACGCCGACGAATCATCTGTTCCGCCGACCGCTACCAAACCCCCGACGCAGACTACGGCTACGGCATCCCCGACGCATGGCTTGCCTACATAGGCAAAGAAGCCGACCTCACCGACCCGCAGTACTCGTCCCGACCTGTCGGGAGCACCAACGCCCCAACCTGCCAAAAACTCTACCGCAACGGCACCCTCTACATCCTACGCGGCCCACAATACTACGACCCCCTGGGCAGAAGAGTTGCGTTAGAATAGCGTTCTCTTCCTTTCTTTTTCACTTATCAAAACAGCGACCAAACCTCCATGAGGTTCGGTCGCATATTTTTCGCAGGTCTGTCGCAGGTCTGTCGCGGGTCTGTCGCGGGTCTGTCGCGGGTCGTTCGCGGGTCTATCGCGGGTCTATCGCGGGTCTGTCGCGGGTCTATCGCGGGTCTGTCGCGGGCGGGTCTGTCGTGTGTTCGTTCGCCGCCGCGATATATCGCCTGCGGCGCTTTTCCCCTCCCTATAAGGATAGGGTCCGTTACTTGTACAAGAACCGTTTGATGCTCTTCTTCGGGGTTTTCTCGAAGGGCTCGTTTTTGATTTCGATGTCCGCCACTTGGGAGTAGCCAGGGATGAGTTTGTTGAGTTTCTGCAAGTTCTCTTTCATCAGTGCCTGCAACTCCTCTATTGACATCCGCTTGCTGGTCTCTTCATCGGGGAAGACCAAACCAATCAGTTTGCCCTCGCGCTCTACCACGATGGACTCACCTACGCCCGCTTGGTTGTTCAGTTTATCCTCTATCTCTTCGGGGTAGATGTTCTGCCCCGACGCGCCGAGAATCATCGACTTAATTCGCCCGCGGATGAAGATGTTTTGGTGCTTGTCGATATACCCGAGGTCGCCCGTGCGCATCCATCCGTCTTCGGTGAACGCCGCGCGCGTGGCTTCCTCGTTCTTGTAGTAGCCCATCATCACGTTCTCGCCGCGCACCAGTATCTCGCCCTCGCCCGTCTGCGGGTCGGGATTGTCAATCTTCGCCTCCATGTTCGGCACGGGAGCACCGCACGAGCGCCGCTTGAAGTACTTGGGCGGATTACCGGACACCAGCGGTCCGCATTCGGTCATTCCGAAGCCGATGGAGAGCGGGAAGTGCACGTCCAGCAGACATTTCTCCACCAGCGGGTTCATCGCCGCGCCGCCGCAGAGGAAGTAGCGCACCTGTCCGCCAAACGCCTTGTTAAGCGCGTTCTTCACGTGGTTGCGGATGATATTCATCACGATAGGCGTGAACCAGAAGAACTTCATCACGGGCTTCGACAACAGCGGGTCGAGTTTCTTCTTGTGGATTTTCTCAATCACCAAAGGCACCGCCGCCACCATGTACGGGTGCACCTCCGACATGGCTTTCAGCACCAGCGTCGGCGTCGGCGACTTGGTCAGATAGTAGATGTGCGTGCCGGCGCAGAGCGGATAGAGGAAATCCGACAACTGTCCGAACATGTGCGCCAGCGGCAACATCGACACCACCCGCTGCCCGGGCTCCACAGGGAGGATATGCAATGCGTTCTCCACGTTGTTCGACAGCGACTTCCCGCTAATCATCACGCCCTTGGGCGAACCCGTAGAGCCGCTCGTGTAGTTAATCAGTGCCAACGCCTCGGGGTCAATATCATAGTGGAAATCAGCAGGTTGCATACCTTTCGGGAACTTGGCTTTGAAGCCGGCAGACACCTCCTCGTAGGTCGGCAACGTGAGGTTCTCCTGCGCCCGCAGGAAAGCAAAGTCCTCCATCGACAGCACGCCCGTCAGTTGCGACAGGTCTTGGTGCTGCAGGTCTTTCCATACATAGGGACCCACAAACAGCAACTTCGAATCGGAGTGGCGCAGCAGGTTCGCGATATCCTCTGCCTTGAAGTCTTGCAAGATACTGACAACCACTGCCTTATACGTAGCAATAGCCAAATAGGCTACCACCCAGTTTGCACAGTTTCTACTCGCAATCGCAATCTTGTCCCCCTCCTTAATCCCAATCTTCTCAAACAGCACATGCAATCGCTCCACTTCCTCCGCCATCTGCCCAAAGGTGTACGCCTGCTTCTCCCCATAATCCGACACCGCCGTATCACCCCACTGATGTTTCATTACCTCTTGCAGGTAATGCAAATAGTGATGTTTCATACTTCGTTAATTTGAAAATTTGTTTATTTGATAATGTAATAATAATTCAATGCAAGTTCAATGTATGCGAACATCTTTCAGCAATCAAACACTAACTTAGTTTTTGGTAATAAATTAATGATAAATTACACGTCAATTACACGTTAAAAAGTATTTGAACAATTTTTGGAAATTTTTGTTGAAATAAAAAACGTGGTCAGTTTTTGTATAGGAACTTATTTCAAGTTCACGCAAATGTGGGTGCAAAGGTACAGAAAATAATCCATTTCTCCAAACATATCGTCCCAAAATCGCACGTTTTGACCAGTTTATTGTCGTTTTTGGCGTATATAGTAGTCCCAAATTACGCTCCTGCGACATATAGTATCAGGGTATGGCACAGTTGCCAGACGCATGTTTTCTTCGCGTTTCGCGCGCATACTCGGCTTCATCCGATGGTAGTCCCATCTCGCTTGCAGCGCCGCCCACGCGTTCTTCGGCTTGCCCGTCAAGAGCAGTTGCAGTGCCGCCACATAATCCAGCACCCAACGCGCCGCCATCACCCGTCGGAGGCGCGATGCGGGCAAGTTCTTATAGAGCATGAGCAGGTTGTTGCGGAAGTTGAGGTAGGTCTTGCGCGGCGACTCGTAGTGGAGCGCCCCGCCGCCCAAGTGGTACACGTGCGACTGAGGCAGGCAGACCAACCGATACCCGCGGCAGCACAGCCGCCAGCAGAGGTCTATCTCCTCCATGTGGGCAAAGAAATCGCCGTCCAAGCCCCCCGCCTCATTATATAGGTTCGTGCGCACGCACATGCACGCGCCCGATGTCCAGAGCACATCCGCCTCGGTGTCGTACTGCCCTTCGTCCTTCGCCGCATAGCCCACGATACGCCCGCGGCAGAACGGATAACCCAGCATGTCCAGATAGCCTCCCGCAGCACCGGCGTGCTCAAAGTGGTCTTTCTGCAAGTCCGACAGTATCTTCGGTTGCACCGCCGCCACCTCCGCATGCTGCTCCATGTAAGTCAGCAGCGGTGTGAGCCAACCCTCCGTAACCGCCACATCCGAATTGAGCAAGACGGTGTAGCGGCTCTCCACCTGCTGCAACGCGCGGTTGTAGCCCTCCGCGAACCCGTAGTTTTTATCCAGCGTCAGCACCCTGACAGAGGGGAACTCCTTCCGTAACAACGCCACAGACCCATCCGTGGAGCCGTTATCCGCCACCACTATCTCCGCCGCAGGCGTGAACGCCACCACGGAAGGCAGATACCGCCGAAGCATCGCCTCACCGTTCCAATTCAATATGACAACAGAACAAAGCACCTCTTATTTGACAATTTGACAATTTACTATTTGACCATT
>JBJECJ010000035.1:38223-58798 GCA_051870955.1 Paludibacteraceae bacterium
CAACAGAACAAAGCACCTCTTATTTGACAATTTGACAATTTACTATTTGACCATTCTCAGAATCCTCAAAGTTCTCAGAATACTCAGAGTAGCATGTTAATTGTTAATTGTTAATTATTAACTATTTCCTCCCCCACTTCCATCGGTTGTGTGTCCAGAGCCACAACTCGGGTTGCTCCAAGATATTCTGCTCCAGCATTTGGGCGTAGCGCATGGTGATGGCGTTCTCCGGCTCCTGCGTGGGGCGGTCGGTTATCAAGTCCAAGCGCGTGCGGTAGTAGCCGCGCTCGGGGCGGGTGATGTGCAGGTAGAGCACGGGATAGCCGAACTTCTTCGCCAGCACCTCGCTACCGTCCAAGAAACCCGTGTCTTGGTGCAGAAATGTCGTCCAACAGCGCGTTACCTGCGGGCGCGGCTTCTGGTCGCAGATAAAGCCGTACAGCACCTGCTTCCCCTCCTTGCGCAGCGTCAACATCTGTCGCAGCACCTGCTGTTTCTCTATCAGCACCCCGCCGCGTTGGCTGCGGATATCGTTCATCAGGCGGTCCATGCGCCGATTCTTCAGCCGCCGATAGATGTTCGCCTGCATCATGCCCGAGGGCGCCAGATGTTGGTGAAAGTCCGCCATCCATTCCCAGTTGCCCATGTGCGCCAACATCACGATGACCGCCCCGTGTTCGGCTATCAGTTGCTTCACCTGCTCCTCGTTCTCGAACACCACGCGCCGCCGCATCTCCGCTGCCGAAGCCGTGTAGCCGTGCACTATCTCCACTATTACGTCGGCAAACGACCGATAGAACCGCTTGGCTATCTGCTGCCGCTCCGCCTCCGTCTTGTCGGGGAAAGACCGCCGCAGGTTCTTCTCCACCACACCCCGCCGATACCGCACCACATAGTACATCACGGGATACAGCACCCCCGAGGCGAAGGCATACAGTCCCCGCAACGGAATCCTACTGAGTATCTTCAAAAAACCTGCCAAGATTGTGTTGAGAGTTGAGGGTTTAGAGTTTAGAGCCGCATGCGCCCTCCTAATTCCTAATTCCTAATTCTTAATTCAATCCTCCTCATACCACCCTTCTCGCAACCCATACTGGAACTCGCCGTCCATGATGAGTTGTATCTGCACCATCGTCAGCGGGCTGTGCTGCTCTTTGGCGGCTTGCGCCACATACTCCATCTGCGCCGTCTCGTCCACTTCGCCGTCTTCGTATTCCACTTCGCCGGTCTCCTCATCCACATGCAGCAGTCCCACTTCCTCCAAGAAATCGTCCATCGCGTCCAGCACCAGCAGGACGTCTTCTTCCGTGATGCCCTGCTTGTCCTCTGCGGGAATCAGGTTCCAGATAAACGCAATCTCTTTCTGCTCTTCGGGCTCCAAGAGGTTCATTTCCATTCCGTTTGCCATGTAAATAATGCTATTTGAGGTGAAAAATCAAAATAATCGTTAAATAATTTGCAAAGATACGACTTTTTTCGTACCTTTGCAAATAATTTCAAAGAAAAAGGCAGAAAAATGAATAATTTCGTCCAACGCACCCTCTCGGGAGCCGTCTATGTGGCGCTTGTCGTCGCTGGTATTTTGGTGCACCCGCTCTTCTTCGGCATGCTCTTTCTCGTGGTATCTATCCTTGCCGCGCGGGAGTATATGCGCCTGCGCAGCGCAGACTGTTTCTTGCGAATTGCCTCTATGACGGCGACGGCATTGCTGTTCGCCATGGCTTGGTGGGTGGCGTTTGCAGAGTGGGACCTCCCGTGGCTCATGCCCGTGCTCCTCGCGCTCTACGTCCTCACGGTGGGCACAACGCTCATCTCCGAGTTGTTTCGCAAGGCACCCGACCCCGTCAAGAACTGGGGTGATTTCCTGCTCAGTCAGGTGATGATTGCCCTGCCGTTTGCCCTGATGAACGGCGTGATGATGCTCAGTCCGTGGCTCTTGCTCGCACTCTTTGTCTTGATTTGGCTCAACGACAGCGGAGCCTATTGCGTGGGCTCGTTGCTGAGCAAGCGCAAGGGTGGCAACCACAAGATGTTCCCGCGCGTGAGTCCCAACAAGTCGTGGGAAGGGCTCATCGGCGGTGCCATAGTAGCCGTTGCCGCAGGCTGCCTGCTGACCTGCTTCGGTTGGTTCAACGCCCTGCCTGCCTTGTGCGGCTGCCGCTTTGTCTCCCCTGTTATTTTCAGCCTGATAGTGGTCATCTTCGGCACACTGGGCGACCTGATGGAGAGCCTGCTCAAGCGCACCATCGGCGTGAAGGACTCGGGTAAGTTCATGCCCGGACACGGCGGTGTGCTCGACCGTTTCGACTCCATCCTCCTCGCCACCCCCGCCATCATCTTTTTCCTCTGGCTGCTGAATCTGTAGGCCAACCCTGACCACCCGAAACCGCCCCGTACTACCCGAAACCACTCGAACCGCTCGCCCCACCCCTATCCCCCAACAAGGCTGCTTGACCACTCGGTCAGGCAGCCTCTTTTTCAATAAGGTCATGCCGCAGAGTAGAGTTAGTGATTAGTTAGCGATTAGTTAGTGATTAGTTAGCGATTAGTTAGTGATTAGTTAGTGATTAGTTAGTGATTGACGACCCTCGACCGATACGCTACCGACCCGCGATAGACCCGCGACCGACCCACGAAAGACCCACGAAAACTATACCGTCGAAGGAAATGTGTTGTGCAGCACAAAATACACTTTTCTATCTAAAACGCTTGCACAATTCAAAGAAAAGCAGTATCTTTGCAACCGAAACCAAAGATGGGGCTGCGGGTAGGGCGCACGCCGAACCGATACCAACCAAGTAGCGAACAAGCGCAAGTCCGCACACGCCAAGCATTGAGGTTTCAGCATATATTTTGATAAAAGCGTTTATTGGCGCTTGTTTTGGCAAACTGGGAACTGGTACTTTCGAGACCCAAAACAAGATAGACAATGAACGCCTACAGGATATGATTAGTCCTTTCGTCCATGTACGAAGATTATCATATTCGGCGTGGGCGTTTGGATTGTTTGTTCTTGTCGAAGGGTTCACCAGTACCTCAGTTTGGAGAATAAGCAACGAATAGTAGCACCACGCTTTTCTGTTTCTATCCACCGAGTTGTCAGGTGCTTGCAATTCACAGAAAGACTAACGATTATGAAGAAATGGCTATTTCTTTGTTTGGCTACCCTTGCCATCAGCGTACAGGCAACGGCGACCAACCTTGTGCTCTCGCGTTCGAGCGGGACACA
Organism: Paludibacteraceae bacterium; assembly: GCA_051870955.1. GTDB lineage: Bacteria > Bacteroidota > Bacteroidia > Bacteroidales > Paludibacteraceae > Colicola. The sequence continues at coordinate 41,453 of JBJECJ010000035.1, forward strand.
ACTGCTGCAAGACATTGCTGCTATCGGCAAAGTGGTGTTCGTGGGCGATGACCTGCAACTGCTTGCCCATGACGGCACCGTGCTTGCCCAAGAGCCCATCGCCGAGGTGCAGCAAATCACTTTTGCCGAAGGCTCCGAGTCCACCTCCGTAGAGGGTACAACGACAAGCGGTATCACCATCTACCCTAACCCCACGCAGGACAGGCTTGTGGTGCAGGGTGCAGAGGGACAGACCCTGCGCGTCTATGACCTGCAAGGGCGACTGCTCAAGCAGACGGAAAGCACTGAGGTGCAAGTAGAAGACCTTGCCGACGGCACCTACCTGCTCCAAATCGGCACGCAAGTCGTGCGCTTTATCAAACACTAAAAACTAAAAACAAACAACCATATAACATTATGAAAAAGATACAACTATTATCCCTTGCCCTCGTGGCAAGTTTGAGCATGAGCGCAGAGAATACCACCAAACTGCGCGTGTGGATAGGCGGAACCAAAGCCGAATACCCCTTAACCTTGGTGGATAGCCTCACTTTCTTCTCCGAGGCAGGAGAGGCAGGCGAAGAGCCCTTACCCGAGCCTGACCCCACTCCCACCCCCGCGGAAGGTATCGGCGTGTTCACCGTAGCGGAAGGCAAGACGGTGGCATTTGCGGCAGGCAACTTGCAGTACAACGCCGCCCAAGGCTCGCATTACTGCGCTTACGGTAGCGTGCAGCAAGGCACATGGCGCTTCGCCGAGCACCAATACGACTATATCGGCTATGACAGCATGAATATCAGTCAGTCCTACGATGGTTGGATAGACCTTTTCGGTTGGGGCACCAGCGGCTACAACAATACCGCCAACGACCCGAGTGCATTGCGTTATCAACCTTTGGAAACAGCCAGAAGTAGCATCAGCACTATTCCGACGGACTCCGTCTTGAATTGCGAAACAGTGGAAATCACCGGAGAATGCGAATGGGAATATACCTACGCAGACGCGACTTACAACGAATGGGGTTACGGTCCTTCCACCAATATGACAGATAAGAACCTGACGGGTACCAGTGCCAACTACGATTGGGGAGTTTATAACGCCATCAGCAATGCCGGTAATCAAGCAGGATTATGGCGCACCTTAAGTGTGGAAGAGTGGAATTATCTCTTCAACACGCGTACCAATGCCCAATACCTATGGTCGTCAGGTACAGTAAATGGAGTAGTGGGTTTGATTATCTTGCCTGATAATTTCAAGAAACCCTCGGATATATCGTGGACGTACCAAGCGAATAACTGGACCACCAACACCTATACGACCGAGCAGTGGGCGACTTTGGAGGCATTGGGTGCGGTCTTTTTGCCTGCTTCGGGCCTCCGCGATGGTGCGAATGTGATCAGTGTGCAGTACGGCGGCTACTATTGGTCGAGTTCCTACTTCGACAGCGGCATCGCGTACTACCTGTTCTTCTACAGCGACCACCTTAATCCGCAGGACAAATACAATCGCTACTACGGTTCTTCGGTTCGTCTCGTCCAAGATTTATAATTAACTTTGTCGGCTCCATCCCGCAAGGGAGCGCGTAACCCCCACTAAAAAGGCTGTCTGACTCGACTGGTCAGACAGCCTTTTTGGTCTGCTCATCCTTACTCTTACAGGTGTATCTCCTCCCCTTTCTTGGGGATTTCTATGCCTCGGAAGCCTGCCTCGTAGAGGTGGTCTTTGTACGCCTCTTGCGCGCTCTGCTCGCCGTGGACGATAAAGGTGCGGCGCACCGCTTCGGTGTTGAGCGAGCGGGTGAGGTAGTCTGTCATTTCGCGGTAGTCGCCGTGCCCTGAGAAACCCTCTATCTTGCTCACCTGCGCCTTTATCTTGCGGTCGTAGCCGAAGATACTTATCCATTTCAGCGACGGGTCTTGTATGCGCGCACCGAGCGAGGTCGGCGTGCAGTAGCCCACCAGCAGGATGGTGCAGCGCGGGTCGGAGATATGGTTCGCCACGTGGTGCTTCACCCTACCCGCCTCCAGCATGCCCGAAGCGGAGATGATGATACAGGGGTCGGGGTTGTTGTTGAGGGCTTTCGACTGGTTGATATCGGTGATATAGTGCAGGGTGTTGAAGCCGAAGGGGTCGTCGTCAAAGCGCAGCACGTCCTGCACGTCCGCATTGAGTTCGGACATATACATGCGGAAGATATGGGTGGCGTTGACCGACAGCGGAGAATCGACATAGACGGGTATCTTGGGCAACCGCCCCTCGTTGTAGAGTTGGTTGAGCACGTACACTATCTCCTGCGTGCGCCCGACGGAGAAACTGGGGATGATGAGTTTGCCTTTCTTATAGACGCAGGTGCTCTCCACCACGCCGAGCAACTCCTCCTCGCTGACAAGCGTGTCGTCGTGCAGACGGTCGCCGTAGGTGGACTCGCAGATGAGGTAGTCGCACTGCGGGAACAGTTGGGGCGAGCAGAGGATATGGCTGTGCAGACGCCCGATGTCGCCCGTATAGGCAATGCGTTTCCATTCACCTTTGGCTTGCGGACCGCGCGGGTGCTCGCCCTCCCAGATATCCAGCGAGCAGATGGCGGAGCCGAGCATATGCCCCGAGTTGGTGAAGGTGAGGAACACGTCGTCCGTCAGGCGGAAACGGCGGTCGTAGGGCACGGTGATGAAGTGCTGCATCGAGCGCTCCACGTGGTTGTTGTCGTAGAGCGGCTGAATCTTCGGCTGGTGAAGGCGGTCCATCTTCTTGTTGTACCAGCGCACGTCCTGCGCTTGGATGAAGGCGGTGTCTTGCAGCATGATGGCGCAGAGGTCGCGCGTGGCGGGCGTGCAGATGACCTCGCCGCGGAAGCCCTCTTTGTAGATGTAGGGAATCAAGCCCGAATGGTCGATATGGGCGTGGGAGAGCACGACATAATCTATCTGCCGCGGGTCGAAACCGAGGTCGCGGTTCGCCGCGTCGGTCTCCATGCCTTTGCCTTGGTACATGCCGCAGTCGAGCAGGATACGCACGCCGCGGTCGGTCGTGATGAGGTGTTTGCTGCCGGTAACCTCGTTGGCAGCGCCGAGAAACTGTATCTTCATGGTGTTTAGGATTTATGTTCTATGGAACGACCTTGCAAAGATACGCATTATTTTTGATATATGCAAATATCCTTGGGGATTATGACCATAAAATCCGAATAATTATGAATCATTTGCTGTTAGACAGTACACATAGTCCTACTATTAAGAAAAAGTGATAAAATTTAGCAAAACCCTTGCATATATCGATTTTTTTTTGTAACTTTGCACCCGATTTTGTGCGCTATGAAAATCATTGGATTTATCGAGATAGAAGGGTACACGGAAATGGTGTTGAAAGGCGACTCTTGCCTGCTGAATAACCGAAAGCCGTTTTTTATCCCCGACCGGACGAATGATATCCGCATGACCCCCTGCGTGGTGCTGCGCGTGAGCCGACTGGGGAAGCATATCGCACCCAAGTTTGCCGACAGGTATTTCGACGCATGGGCGGCAGGAGCGGACTTTATGGCATACGACATTCTGCAGTCCGCACGGCAAGCAGGGCGCGCATGGACGCAGGGGTTAGACTTCGACTACTCGCTGGCAGTAGGGGAATGGCATACCGCAGAAGAAGCCATCCGCAGAGACCTTCTCATAGACACCGCCGCCGCCATAGCGCAAGCCAGCGAACTGATGACCATACGACAAGGAGACCTCATCTACATACAACAACGCGACGGCAGACGACAGGTCGCACGCGAGGAAGTGATAGAAGATGACGGTCTGTATTGCAAAGTGAAATGAACGGATAACCGATGACTATTAGGATAAACACCAACGCTGATATGAAGAAAAGAACGATTATACTATTGTGTGCATTTGCGTGGCTGCTGAATTCCTCGGCACATGCCATCGTGCATACCTACACCGAACAATCCGTGCTACAAACGGGGAAGTGGGTAAAGATACAGGTGCAAGAGTCGGGTATCTACCGAATGACTTATGAAGACCTGTTGGCAGCCGGTCTTAGCAACCCCGCCGACGTGCGCGTGCACGGCTACGGAGGCGCCATGCTGTCTCAGAACTTCAACAAGGTGAAGATAGACGACCTGCCGGCAGTGGGGATATACATGGAGAAAGGGGCTGACGGCGTGTTCAATGCAGGCGATTACATCCTGTTTTACGGACAAGGGACTACCTCGTGGGCATACAACGGGACACAGTTTGTGCACACACGCAACCCCTACTCGGACTACGGTTACTACTTCCTGAGCGACAACGCCGGCGAGCAGAGACTGTTGCCCACGGCAGAGGCAATAGCCGAGGAAGGTACGACCACGATAACCACGTTCCCCCGCTACCAAGTGCATGAGTTGGATTCTATCAACCTGCTGGACGCTTCGGGCGTAGATGGCGGCGGACGAGAGTTCTACGGGGAGTTGTTCACTACCACCAAGCCGACACGCACGTTCAGTTTCTCCACTCCGAACGCTCTGACCACGGAGGCTTCCGTCTGCAACATTGCCGTTGCGGCGTCCTCCGGCAGGAGCAGCAACTTCCGATTCACGATGAACGGCACCAGCAACAGCGTGCGGTTAGACTCCATCTCCGTGAGCGATTTCTACACGAAAGGACAGTTGGCTTCGAGCAATAAGTCGTACCCGACGGCTGCTGACCGTCAGACCGTAGAGGTAACCTACTCCTCCCCCGTCACGAGCGCCAACGGCTATCTGAACTATATCGAACTGACCACCACCTGCCAACTTGCGATGACGGGAAGCCAGATGCCTTTCCGCACCTCAGCGAACAACGGGATGGATATACCGATGCAGTTCGTACTGAGCAATGCGACCTCGGCTACGGAAGTGTGGAACATCACGGACAAAGCCAATATCTATCGCATGCCGACCAGCCTGTCGGGTTCCACGCTAACCTTTATCGGCAGCAACAAATCGGGCATACAAGAGTATATCGCCGTGAACACCAACGGCAACGACTGGCTGTCGCCCACCGTGGTAGGAAGCGTGCCCAATCAGAACCTGCATGCACTAACGAACATCGACTATGTCATCATCTGCCCAGAGGAGTTTCTTACGCAAGCCACCGAGTTGGCACAAGCACACGAGGAGATAGACGGTATCACATGGGCTGTGGTTACCGACACCGAAGTATTCAACGAGTTCTCCTCGGGTACCCCCGACGCTACCGCCTACCGCTGGCTGATGAAGATGCTCTACGACAGAGCCAACCAGAGCAGCGCCATACAGAAGCCGCGATGGCTCCTGCTGCTCGGAGACGGGACGTTCGACAACCGCAAACTACTGAAGATGAGCGGAAAGAACACCCTGCTGACCTACCAAGCAAAGAACTCCACCGTGGAGACCAAGGCATACGCCACCGACGACTATTTCGGCTTCCTTGACAATAGCGAAGGCGAAAGCGACACATACGGAAGAATGGATATAGGCGTAGGACGACTGCCTGCCAATACCGTTGAGGAGGCGCAAAACATGGTCAACAAGACCATTCGCTATATGCGCAATGAGGACATGAGCAAATGGAAGACCCAGCTGATATTCCTTGCCGACGACGGCGACAACGGACTGCACACCCGCGTAGCGGAAGAGGGCGCAGAGCGCGTTCGCAAAAAGAACCTCGACTTCGTGGTTAATAAGATTTATCTTGACGCATACCCGCAAGAGATAAACGCGTCGGGTGAGAGTTATCCGCTCGCGAAGACAAGACTGGATAACCTGCTGCAGAACGGAGCGTTGTTCCTTGACTATTCAGGGCACGGCGGCTACAACGCCATCACCAACGAGGGTATGATGAACCTCAAGAGCATTCAGAAGATGACCAATAAGAACCTGGCATTATGGATGTTCGCCACCTGCTCTTTTGCCCATTTCGATTCCGGCAAATCTTCGGCTGCAGAGGAGGCTGTGCTCAATCCGAACGGAGGTGCGATAGGTGTGCTGTCCGCCTGCCGAACGGTGTATGCGACGCAGAACACCTATATCAACCGCAACTTCTGCGACACTTTATTCGGGCATAAAAATGCCTATTCCTACCACATGACCATAGGCGAGGCATGCGCAATTGCCAAGAACATGACGGGTAACGACGAAAACAAGATGCCGTATGTCCTGCTCGGAGACCCTGCTGTGCGTCTGCTCTACCCCACTGAGTATCAGGTGAAGACCATTACAAAGGTAGATACGCTTCACGCGCTGGATGTTCAACATATGGAAGGATATATCTCCGAAGAGACAGGCGACACCGCGTCGTGGTTCAACGGCTCCGTAGATATCACCATCTATGACAAGATGCAGACCATCACCACACGCGACAACGACGCGCCGGAAGGCAGCAAACAGACACTGACCTACAACGATTATCCGAACACTATCTTCTCCGGTAGTGCGAAAGTAACCAACGGACGCTTTGCATACACCTTTATGACACCCAAAGACATCCGCTACAACTACGGCAACGGGCGTATCCTCTATTACGCACGCGATGAAGAGAATAATGCCGAAGGAGTGGGACACTTTGAGGACTTCGTGGTAGGCGGAACCGGCACTATCTTCACGGAAGATACCGTCGGTCCGACCCTGAAACTCTACCTGAATACCCCTGTCTTTGTAGATGGCGGCACGACTTACGAGACCCCGCGCTTCTTTGCTGAGATAGAAGATGAGCATGGTATCAACACTGCCGGTGCCGGTATCGGGCACGACCTCTTGCTCATCGTGGACAACGACGCGAAGCAGAACTACGTCCTCAACGAGTTCTTTACCTCCGAGGACGGTAGTTTCCAGCGAGGATTGGTATCGTACATGCTTTCCGAGTTGGAAGATGGTGCGCATAGTCTCACCTTCCGCGCGTGGGACTTGCTGAACAATAGTTCTACCGCTTCGCTCAATTTCATTGTATCGAAGGGGGCTGACCCGAACATCTATTCCGTTGTCTCCTATCCCAACCCCGTGCAGGCAACCGGCGTGCTCAACCTCACGGTCAACTACGACCAGCCCGACCGCGTGATGGAGACGGAGATACGTATCTTCGACATGTCCGGCAGACTGGTTTGGGAGCAGAAGCAATCTAACCCAGACAACGTACAACTGAACATGAGCGAGATAGGGCTCTACCCGAGCATATACCTATATAATATACGCATGAAGACCGCCGACAGCGGCTACGCTACCGCCACAGGAAAGATTGTGGTGACAGAATAGTGGAGAGTTGAGTGTTTAGTGTTGAGTGTTGAGAGTTAATGCCAACGTATGTTAATTGTTAATTATAAATTGTTAATCGATACGCCGCCTATGAAGCATATCTAAGGTAATTCAAAAAGATTGTAAACTTGTAAATTGTCAAATTGCTAAATAACATATATGAAAAAGATTCTTTTATCCGTTGTCGCAGCCGCATTGTTTGCTACAAACTTGTGGGCTATCGACGAGACAATGAACCCCCTTATCACCTCTATGCCCTCGCTCAGTATCGCACCCGATGCGCGTTCGGCAGGTATGGGCGATATAGGTGTGGCAACCGACGCCGACCTCAATTCGCAGTACTGGAACCCCGCGAAGTTTGCTTTCATGCAGAGCGCAGGCGGTATCACGGCAAACTACACCCCATGGTTGCGCAAGTTGGGCGTTACCGACATTGACCTCGCGCACTTGGAAGGCTACTACAACTTCGGCGACCGCGCCGGTGGTATCGGTGCTTCGTTTACCTATTTCTCTATGGGCGATGTGCAACTCACAGGTGCCAACAACGAGGACTACGGGACCTGCCGCCCCAACGAGTGGGCACTCGACCTCTCCTACTATCGTAAGTTGCATGAGTATGTGAGTATGGCTGTCGCACTGCGCTTTATGTACTCCGACCTCAACAACGGCATGAACATGTCGGGTACGGGTTATGACAACAACATGCACGCTGCATGGACGATGGCGGCAGACATTGCGCTCTACTACCACCAGCCTATCCAACTCCCGATGGGAACGAGTTATTTCTCCTTGGGCTTGAACCTGAGCAACCTCGGCGGCAAGATGACCTACGATGAGGTAACGCGCAACTTTATCCCCGCTACCCTACGTATCGGTGCCAACTACGAGTTACCGTTCGACAAGTACAACAGCCTGACTTTCAGCCTGCAAGCAGATAAGATGATGGTTCCTTCGCGCAAATCGAAATTCACAGAAGGCTTTGACCCCGAGGATGAGAACACATGGCAGATGTCGCAAGACGCTTACTCGGAACTCTCTTCCGTGAAAGGTATCTTCCAATCGTTTGCCGATGCGCCGCGCGGAGCCAAAGAGGAGTTTCAAGAAGTACGTTGGGGAGCAGGTTTGGAATACTCCTACAACAAGCAGTTCTTCGCCCGCTTCGGTTACAGTTACGAGAACTTCTACAAAGGTAACCGCAACTACCTGACCGTCGGTGCAGGCTTCCACCTCTCAATTTTTTCGCTGGATGTCGCTTACTGCATCGGCTTGGCAGCGTCCAACCCGCTTGACCAGACCATGCGTTTCACGGTGGGCTTCGACCTCGCGGGTATCAAAGACCTCGTGAACAACAAACGATAAGATATGCGAATAGGATTCGGATATGATGTGCACCAGTTCACCCCCGACCGCAAGTTGTGGTTGGGGGGAATTGTAGTACCCTCGGAGCGCGGTTTGCTCGGGCACTCCGATGCCGATGTGCTTATCCATGCGCTCTGCGATGCCATCCTCGGTGCCGCCAACATGCGCGACATAGGTTATCACTTCCCCGACACCAAAGGCAATGAATACGAGGGTATCGACTCGAAGATACTCCTCCGCCGCGTGATGGAGATGGTGCGCGAGAAAGGGTATGAGTTCGGCAACTGCGACTGCACCATCTGCGCGCAGTCTCCGAAACTCAATCCACATATCCCCGCCATGCAAGCCTGCTTGGCAGAGGTGATGGGCGTAGAGCCGGACGCAGTGAGCATCAAAGCCACCACCACCGAGCACCTCGGCTTTGTAGGCAGAGAAGAAGGTATCGCCGCCTACGCGGTGGTGCTATTAAGACCCACCCCTGCCCTCCCTACAAAGGGAGGGAGAAAAGATGCTGAAGTATGAAAAAACGAGCATTGTTAATAGTATTGTTTTTCTTACCTATCTGCGTCTTTGCGCAAGAGTCCGTGTTAGAGCAGATAATAGCCGATGTGCAAGCCGTGGGCGGAACCCCGGAGGTGGAGATAGAAGAAGGCGCATACGCCAAGGTGCGGTTGGCAGACAGTTGCTATCTCGAGACTTACCACTATGGCGACAGTATCCTGCTCGTGCAAACGGTATGCGCTCCGCTGTGCTCCTCTGTCGCACGGATGTACGATAACCAATGGACACTACTCCACCTTGTCCTCGCTCCCGAAGCCTACACCCTTCCCCAAGCCATCATCAACAACAACGGCACCATTCGCTGGCAAGAAAACTACGAAGAGGAGAAATTTAATTAGGAATTAGGAATGAGGAATTAGGAATTAAGAGGGATTGATACCTTGTGGTAATTCGGTGAGTTTATGGAACTTCCTATCTATTTAATCGGTTATATGGGTGCCGGCAAGACCACGGCGGGCAAGTTGCTGGCGGATAAGTTGGGCTGGTATTTCGTGGATTTAGACAACGCTTTCCACGAGATACACGGCTATTCCACCGCCGACTATATCCGACAATTCGGTATGGAAGAATTTCGCCACAAAGAGAAGTATGTGGTAGAGGACTTGGCGGAGTTGCCCTATGAGCATGTGATTTACGCCACCGGCGGCGGTTACCCCTGCTGGGAAGACAACATGGAGTGCCTCAAAGAGTTGGGCACCAGTATCTACCTCCGTTGGCAACCCGAGCATCTCGCCAAGCGGCTGATGCTCACCGACTTATCCCTTCGCCCCGTCTTGCAGGGGCACACGGAAGAGGAGTTGCTCGACTTCATCACGCCGCAGTTGCAAGCCCGCGAGCCTTACTACCTGCAAGCCGACTTTGTGGTAGATGCGCCTGTGGGCGATTCCATCGCCGAAGAGGACGACGAGCACTTGGCGCAACTCCTATACGAACTGATAAGAAAACACAGACCCAAGGCGTAGCCTCTCATAACTTTTATTGTCCATCATTAAGTCCACATGTCCCGCAATCTTACATACGATGTGGTAAAAGGTCTCGGTATCCTGCTGGTGATTTTTGCCCATTTCGCCAGCCATTGGCAGATTGAGAACGTGCTCTTCTCTTTCCACATGCCGCTGTTTATCTTGGTGGCGGGCTTGTTCGAGAAAGGCGAGGCGCGTATTCAGGACTTTGGCAAGCGCACACGGCAGAACGCATGGCGGCTGCTGGTGCCCTATTTCGGCACACTTATCTATATGTGCCTCATCTCGTGGATATGGGACGCATGCACGAACGCAGAGACGTTCAACCGTTTGCCATTGGTGCGTCTGGCGGTCAGCACGGGCGATTTCTACGCGACGCCCTACGGCGAGGCATGGTGCGGACCGCTGTGGTTCCTCTTTGCGCTCTTCATTGCCCGCGAACTCTTTTTCCTGCTCCGCTGCGGTATCAAGAATCCCCATGTGGTCTTGCTGGTCTGCACGGCGCTGTCTTTCACGGCGAGCGTGCTCTACCCGCTGGTGGCACCGGTGGCGTGGAACCCGCTGCCGGGTATCGGCATGCTTATCTTCTATGCCGTCGGCTGGTTTGCGCACCAAAAGCGTATCCCCGATATTGCTAAGGTGTTGAGTATCATTGCGTGGCTCATTGTCCTCTATTGGTATCTGTGGGGCGGCGCCACCGCCCATTTGGATATGCGCACTTGCCATGCCAACGCGCTGGAGGTGATGGGCGCTTGCGGCGGCTCGCTGCTGCTCTACGGCTTCTGCCGCTACCTCCTCTCGGCGTTGGAAGAGGTGCAGGCATGGTGCAACCGTCGCGGATGGCATTTCGCCCCCGCCCCGTTCTGGACGTGGTGCGGCAGAAACTCCATGCTCATTCTCTGCGTGCACAGTTTCGATTTGGTAACCAACAAGTTCGCGTTTATCATGGACTGGGCAACGGGGCTCTCCCCGTGGCTCGCCACGCTGGACAGCGCATGGCTCGCACTCATTCGCGCAGGTATCACCCTGCTGGTGGCGCTGCTGATAGACCTCGGACTGCACCTCTTCTACCTCCTGCGCGACCGCCTCTTCCCCAACAATCTGGAGCATGTGGCACAAAGCATACAGTGATTAAGAACAACATAACGAAAATAAATAAACACCTATGACTATCAACGACATACAAGACGAGATTATCGAAGAGTTCAGCAGTTTTGACGACTGGATGGACCGCTATTCGCTGCTGATTGATTACGGGAACGGGTTGGAGCCGTTTCCCGAGGAGGCACGCACGGAGCAGAACCTGATTGACGGTTGCCAGTCGAGGGTTTGGTTCACCGCCCGTGTGGAAGACGGCAAGATTATCTACCAAGGCGACTCGGACGCCATACTGGTGAAGGGTATCGTTGCGTTGCTTATCCATGTGCTGAGCGGGCACACGGCGAAGGAGATTGTGGACGCAAACCTCTATTTTATCGACCGTATCAGCCTGCGCGAGCACCTCTCCCCCACCCGCAGCAACGGGCTCGTTGCCATGCTCAAGCAGATGCGCGAGTATGCAATGGCGTTCCTCGCATTAGAAAAATAAGCACCCGTCGGCGCTTTGTAGCGCCCGATGGATGACCTGTGCAGCAAACGTGTCTAAGGATTTAGGCACGTTTGTTTTTTCGTCTATGTTCGTCCCCGACCTGCGGGAGACCTGCGGACGACCCGCGATAGACCCGCGATAGACCCGCGATAGACCCGCGAAAATATGAGGGCATGCCATTTTGACGGAAAAGATGGTCTGTTGTTGCGTATCTACTGCCATTTTGTCATATCGATTGCGGTTTGGCACAAAAGTTGAACACTACTGATTGAACAGGCACTGCCCAACATAAAATGATGAACACAAAGTGCCCAACATAAAATGACTAACATACAATTTTAACTATGAATACGAACAATCAACAACAAACAGAGAACTTACAGAAGTTCGCAATCAACCTTTGCGATCGTGCACAGCAGGGCAAACTCGACCCTGTCATTGGGCGGGACGACGAGATTCGGCGCGTACTGCAAATACTGAGCCGCCGCACCAAGAACAATCCCGTCCTGATAGGTGAGCCCGGCGTTGGTAAAACCGCCATTGTGGAAGGATTGGCGCACCGTATTATCCGCGGCGATGTACCCGAAAACCTCAAAAACAAGAAGATTTACTCCCTCGATATGGGTGCCCTTATTGCCGGCGCGAAGTACCAAGGCGAGTTCGAGGAACGGCTGAAAGGAGTCATTAACGAGGTAACACAAGCCGCAGGCGAGATAATACTCTTCATTGATGAGATTCACACCCTTGTGGGCGCAGGCAAAACCGGCGGCGCGATGGACGCGGCGAACATTCTCAAACCCGCGCTGGCGCGGGGCGACCTGCGGGCGATAGGTGCCACCACGCTGGACGAGTATCAGAAATACATCGAGAGCGACAAGGCGTTGGAACGCCGTTTCCAGACCGTGATGGTGGACGAGCCCGACGAAGCGGCGACAATCTCTATTTTGAGGGGGTTGAAAGAGCGCTACGAGACCCACCACAAGGTGCGTATCAAGGACGACGCACTCATTGCTGCCGTTACGCTCTCCACGCGCTATATCACCGACCGCTTCCTGCCCGACAAGGCGATAGACCTCGTGGACGAAGCGGCTGCCAAACTGCGGCTGGAGGTGGACTCCAAGCCGGAAGAGTTGGACAACCTCGACAGGCAGATAAAGCAGTTGGAGATCGAGCGCGAGGCTATCAAAAGGGAGAACGACAAGGGGAAACTCGCCACCATTGAGGAGCAACTGAAAGCCCTTAAAGCGCAGGCTTCCGATATGGACGCGCGGTGGGCGAAAGAGAAAGGCTATGTGGCGACTATCCAAAACGAGAAAGCCCGCATAGAGCAGATGAAGCGCGAGGCGGAGATAGCCGAGCGCGAAGGCAACTACGGCAAGGTGGCGGAGATACGCTACGGCAAGATTCAGCAGTCCGAAGCCAATATCAAGGCCGCACAAGACGCTCTCCACGCCATGCAGGGCGAGAGCCTTATCAAGGAGGAGGTGGACGAAGACGACATTGCCGAGGTAGTGGCACGCTGGACAGGCATTCCCGTTACGAAGATGATGCAGTCCGAACGCGACAAACTGCTCCACCTTGAGGAGGAATTGCACAAGCGTGTTATCGGGCAGGAGGAGGCGATAGAGGCTGTGAGCGACGCTATCCGCCGCAGCCGAGCGGGCTTGCAAGACCCCAAGAGGCCTATCGGAAGTTTCATTTTCCTTGGCACTACGGGTGTAGGCAAGACAGAGTTGGCGAAAGCACTCGCCGACTATCTCTTCGACGACGAGAACATGATGACCCGTATCGACATGTCGGAGTATCAGGAGAAGTTCTCCGCAACTCGGCTTATCGGTGCGCCTCCGGGATATGTAGGCTACGACGAGGGCGGGCAACTCACCGAGGCGATTCGCCGTAAGCCTTATAGTGTGGTGCTGTTCGACGAGATAGAGAAAGCCCATCCCGATGTCTTCAATGTCTTGTTGCAAGTGCTGGACGACGGACGGCTGACCGACAACAAAGGGCGAACGGTCAACTTCAAGAACACTCTTATCATTTTCACTTCCAATCTCGGTAGTCAACTTATCCGCGAGAACGAGGAGAAAGGTGTGGACGCCGAAACTACCAAGACGCAGGTGCTGGAGATGTTGCGGCAGACAGTCCGCCCGGAGTTCCTCAACCGTATCGACGAGATTATTATGTTCCAACCTCTCAACCAAAAACAAATACGCGACATTGTCGGATTGCAGATTGAGGGCGTGCATAAGATGTTGATGAACAACGGTATAGACCTCCGCGTGACGGACGATGCCATTGATTATATCGCTCGCGAGGGCTACGATCCGCAGTTCGGTGCCCGACCTGTCAAGCGTGCACTGCAAAGGCTTGTGCTCAACGAACTGTCGAAATCGATTATCGCAGGCAAGGTGGACGGCAAGCGACCGGTTATCGTGGAACTCCGCGACGGTGAACTGCATTTCAAGAACTAAACAACAAACCGCGCTCCGCGCTGGATGACCCCTACCGCTGAAAAAGCGCTCCACGCTGTCATACAGCCGGAAAACAACGCGGTCAAAAATCAAAAACTATGAAACTCGGATTAGTATTAGAAGGTGGCGGCATGCGCGGCATATACACCTGCGGCGTGCTGGATGTAATGATAGACAAAGGTTTTGAGCCCGATGTCCTCTGCGGCACGTCCGCAGGGGCATTGTTCGGTATCAACCTGCCCTCCAAGCAGAAGGGCAGAGCCTTCCGCTACAACTACAAACACTGTGTGGATCCCAACTATGTGTCGGTACGTTCCCTGCTCAAAACGGGCAATATGGTCAATGTGGACTTTGCTTATAACCGCATTCCCAACGAGTTAGCCCCTTTCGATGAAAAGACCTACGAGCAGTCCAAGACTAAGGTATTTGCCACGGTAACCAATGTACGCACGGGAAAGGCGGAGTACAAGCAGATAGACAACTGCTACGAGCAAATCGAGTGGCTGCGGGCATCTGGCTCGCTACCCTTCATATCCCGTCGCGTCAAGATAGACGGCGAGGAGTACTTGGACGGTGGACTCGTGGACAATATCCCTCTTGACAAAGCCTTCGAGGAGGGTTGCGACAAGGTGGTTGTGGTGCTCACGCGCCCGATGGAGTTCCGACTCAACGAGCCGCTCTACCTGCCGAGCAGGATATTCTATCCCAAAGAGAAAAACCTGCAAGCCGCACTCAAAGTGCGTAGTGAGAACTACAACAAGCGCCTCGCGCAGATACGTGCGTTGGAGAAAGAGGGAAAAATCTTTGTCTTCTCACCGGAGACGATACTACCTATCCGCCGCCTCGAGCGCAACCCGCTACACATAAAAGCTATCTACAAAATCGGCCTCCGCGACGCCACCACCCGCTGGCAAGAACTGGAACGGTATTTGGAAAGCAACTGAAACGCCCGAATGCTTATTGGTTCTGCAAACAACTGTCCACATCATGTATGATCATCTGCGTACGCACCAGACAACCATCATATGTCAGGTGATGGCTCGTGTCATAAAACAAAGAATCTGGAAGGGCATATCGTTTTGTCTCGACCAAATACGGTGTTTCTGCTTCATCCAATTTATCCTCTATGGCGTGAATAAACTCTTTGTCATTCTCGTATGATTTTTCTTGGAAAGCAGTGGGGAATAGCAAAAAGGTAGCGGATTGGTGCAGGCAGTATTCTTGAAAGTCTTTTAGAAAAGATACTGCCTCGTTTTTTATGTCCTCTTGTTGATGCTTCTTTGGAATGGAAATGCGTCTATGTCCTCTACGTTCATAAAAAGTTACGTCTCCGTACTCATTCAGACTGTTTGCAGAATAAGGAGAGGTAGGCGACGGGGCATGAGCGGAAAAAGAATCCTTCAAGGCTGTGAAAAAATACTTGGAAATGTATAGGTATTGTTTGCAGGATATATCACTGATTGCTTCTGGTATAGTTGCCGTTATTATACGCCAGGCGGTTCCACTGCCATAGAAAGTCTTGGTAAATTGCTCGTATTCCGGTATTACCAATACAATATCTCCTTCTTTCACATATGGTTTCACCAACAATACTTGCAGACGCAGTCCCAAGCCGGCATGTGTACCAGTATTTATCACAGGCATCTGATAATGTTCGGAAAGCAAAGGAGAGATAAATCCAAAAGCACATCCGGAACCACCGATAATAATAACGGAAGGACTTGTTTTCCTTTTTAGTCTTTCGACAGAATGCTGTACATTTATCTCATGGGAGTGCAAAGCCCATTTGTTGGGATGAGCAATCATCAATTGATATAAACCGAAGCATGCTGCCAATAGGGCAACCGCAAATACGAGTGCAAATACACAAGACTTGCATAGAAACTTCTTCATAATCTTTCTAAAAGGCAAAATAAATAAACTCACCGCGATTGCCTATGTTGAATGCAATCACAATAAATGTCGCCAACAGTACATATACAATCCATTGTACCGGCATAGAGCATTGATATTTCAGAACATTTTCGGTGTTCTGTCTTATGCGCCATTCTTCTATCAACATAAGTATGATACTCAAAAAAGTGGGGAGCAAGAAAATCCTTTCCTTAATCCACGGCATAGAAAACAAACTTGCATCACACATTCTTCGTACATACTCAGAGAATTGGCTGATACTTTCGGCGCGGAAGATAATCCAGCCGAAGACTACGAGGGCAAAGGTTAGCAGTATCTTGGGCAGGTCGCGCCATGTGGGGGCGTCCATATATTTGCGGTTCTTGCCTGTCAGAATCAGCGGCAGGAACAGCAGCGCATGGTACGCACCCCACAGCACAAAAGTCCAATTCGCACCGTGCCAAAACCCGCTTAGCAGGAATATCACAAACGTATTCCGCACCACTATGGCTTTCTTATACGCCTCAGGATGACGAACATTGACCAGTATTTCCGGTCTGCTGCCGCCCAGCGGAATATACACATAATCGCGGAACCATGTTGTCAGCGAGATATGCCAACGGCGCCAAAACTCCGCAATGTCGCGGCTGAAATAAGGCACGTTGAAGTTGCGCATCAGTCTGATACCGAACAACTTCGCCGTACCGATGGCTATATCCGAATACCCCGAGAAGTCGCCGTAAATCTGAAACGTGAACAGCACCGCCGCCAGTGCCAGCGTGCTGCCCGACTGCGTGCCTATTGAGCAGAAGACTGTATCCACATACGTCGCGCAGTTGTCCGCCACCACTATCTTCTTGAACAATCCCCATAGTATCTGCCGCATACCGTCCACCGCCTGCTGATAGTCGAACACACGCCGCTGCTGAAACTGCGGCAGCAGATTCGTTGCACGCTCAATAGGTCCTGCCACCAACTGCGGAAAGAAACTCAAAAACGCAGCAAACGCCACCAAGTCCCGCGTCGCCGCTATCTTGCCCTTATACACATCAATAGAATAAGACAACGCCTGAAAGGTATAGAAACTAATCCCCACAGGCAACACCAAGTGCAGCAGATGCGTCTCTGCATCCACTCCAAACAGCCGAGCAAACGACTCGACAAAGAAATCGTAATACTTGAAAACACCTAAGATACCAAGGTTGAGCAACACATTCGCCCAAAGCCAGAACTGGCTCACCAGTAAAAGCCTGTGTTGATTAAGAGAAAATCATGTTTATTCTGAAG
>JBJECJ010000036.1:0-14075 GCA_051870955.1 Paludibacteraceae bacterium
ACAAGTTTTTAGGGGAAAAAGCGGGAAAATTGGGGGAAATGTTGTGTATGTCGTTTTTTTTGCGTACCTTTGCACCGAATTTCGTAGAAAAGGCACATGTTCACTCGTACAATGGTGCGAACAAAGGTGTTGCAGACTTTGTTTGCTTACTATAAAGACGGAGAAAAGACTCCGCTGACTGCAAGAAAAGAGTTGTTGAAGAGTTATGCGGACACATACGATTTGTATGTGATGTTGCTGGATTTCGTGAACGCGATGACCGATTATGCCGAGCAGCAGATAGAGCAGGCGGAGCAACGCGCAAAGATTACCCATACCCTATACGTTCCCAATCGTCGCTTCGTGAAGAACCTGTTCGCGAAGCAGATTTTCGAGAACCGCAACATCCGCAAGCGCGTAGACGAAGAGCACCTGAGTTGGGATGCCGGCATGAGTGCCGTAGCGGCGGTCTATAAGCAGTTGCAAGAGCAGGACTTTTATAAGGAGTATATGGCGTTGCGCGAGTGGGGTTACGAGCAAGACAAGGCGGTTTGGCGCGAGATATACTTGAAACTTCTCTTTGAGAATCAAGCACTTACGGACGCGCTGGAAGAGATGGAGATTGCGCTGGACAAGACCGACTGGGCAGACAACCAAGACCCTATGCTGCTTGCTGCGCTGAACACCGTCCGTTCATTCCGTTCGGTTACCGCCTACACGAAAGACCTATCGCCGATGTTCGACAACGAAGAAGAGGCTGCATTCGGAGAGCAACTGTTGCAGTATGCGCTGGACGGGCATGAACAGTTCGAGAAACTCATCAACAAGAACCTTATCAACTGGGAGGCAGACCGTATCGCGTATATGGACCGTATCATCTTGGAGCAGGCACTGGCGGAAATCACGCACTTTGAGGATATACCTCTGCAAGTGTCGCTCAACGAGTACATCGAGTTGGCAAAAGAGTATTCCGGCGAGAAGAGTTACCTATTCGTGAACGGTATCTTGAACGAGATACTACGGAAGATGAAGCGCGATGGGACGCTGATAAAAGCAACCACGCTGAAAGAGGAAGAGAAAGCCCCTACGACGGAGGAAGAGAGCCCCCTCACCACCGAGGAAGAGAGTCCGTTGAGCGAAACAGAGGAGGAGAAGTAACAATGCCTACAATGCAGGTACAATTAAATAGTAAAAATTAAACATTAAATCAATATGCTAAATCTTATTTTATTGCAAGCAGAGGCTGGTGCACAGCAAGGTAGTCAGTGGACATTCTGGGTGATGATGGCACTCATCTTCGTAGTGTTCTATTTCTTTATGATTCGTCCGCAAACGAAGAAGCAAAAGGAATTGCAGAAGCAACGCGACAACATGAAGAAAGGCGACAAAGTGGTAACCGCCGGCGGTCTGTATGGTGAGATTAAGGAAGTACAAGAGAACACGTTCCTCGTTACCATCGCCAAGGAGGTAACCATCAAGATTGCCAAAGAGAGCGTCTTCGCGGATGCAGCCGATGCACAACAAGCGCCGAAAGATGCTCCCGCAGAGAAGAAATAAGGGATAAGTTTTTTTGAAACCGAAAACGGAAATATGGGCACGCCTGCGTTCGCACGTAGGAAAGACGGAGTGGAAAGATGTGCTGACATTTCTCTTCTTCGTGTTGCTCGCCACGGCGCTCTGGTTCGGACATGCCATGCAGTCGGTGCGTAATGCCCGCGTAACAGTGCCCGTCCACTACACAGGTATCCCGACCGATGCCTATTTCGACCACGACCGTTTGCCCGCGACCCTCAAAATAGAGGTGCGCGATGCGGGCAAACGGTTGCGTATGTATCAAGTGAATCCTCCCGAACTGACCATCGACCTGAGCAGTCAGATGCAGGGCGAGAGCGGCACGGTGCGCATATCGTCGGACGTGTTGCGGCGAAGCCTGACCGACCTGCTGCAAGGAACAAGCAAGTTGGTATCGGCAGAGCCCGAGCAGATAAGCGTTGCGTATGTGCGGCAGGAGGAGAAGACGGTGGCGGTGCTACTGCGGAGTGAGTTTGTGCCGGCGGCTGAGTATCAGTTGGTTGGCGAGCCCACACTATTGCAGCAAGAGGTCAGCGTGTACGGCACGGGAGAGCAGTTAGCGAGCCTGCAAGCCATCGCAACGGAGGACTTGCTGCTGACCGACCTGAGAGACACCTGCATACGGGTCTTGGCGTTGGACGCGCCGGAAGGTATCCGCCTAACGCAAGACAGCATGCGCGTGCAAGTCATCACCGAACGATATACCGAGAAGCAGTTTCGGCTCCCCATCGTGCCCGCGGAGGTTCGCGAGGGGGAGCAGTTGCGAGTGTTCCCGCAGGAGGTATCGGTTACCGTGCGCGTCGGGCTGAGCCGCTTCGGCGAGGTTACGGAGGAGGACTTCAGCGTTACCTGCCCCTACCCGACCCTACATGACAACAAACTGCCGATTCATGTGGACTGCCGAAGTCCGTATATTAGCAATCTGCGCTTCTTCCCGCAAGAAGCCGAATTTATCGTAGAACGATGAGAAAGATACAAATGGTTGACCTGCAGACGCAGTATCAACATATCAAGGCGGACATCGACCGCGGCATACAGGCGGTGATAGACAGCGCCGCCTTCGTAAAAGGACAGCAAGTTACTGATTTCCAGCACCATTTAGAAGCCTACACGGGTGCGAAACATGTCATTCCCGTGGGCAATGGCACGGACGCGTTGCAGATAGCCCTGATGGGACTCGGTTTGCAGCGCGGCGATGAAGTAATCACGCCGACCTTCACATTTATTGCCACGGCGGAGGTGGTAGCGCTGCTGGGGCTGAACCCCGTCGTAGTGGACGTGGATTGGGAGACGATGAACATGTCGATAGAGTCGCTGGAGAAAGCCATCACGCCCAAGACGAAAGCCATCGTGCCTGTGCACCTCTTCGGTCAGTGCGCGAACATGGAGGCAATCATGCGTATCGCGCAGGAGAAGAACCTCTACGTAGTGGAAGACGCATGTCAGGCTATCGGTGCAAAGTACACGTTTGCAGACGGTTGCACCAAGCAAGCGGGCACTATCGGGCATATCGGGTGCACCAGTTTCTTCCCCTCGAAGAACTTAGGTTGCTACGGCGACGGCGGGGCTATCTTCACCAACGATGATGACTTGGCTGCCCGCATGCGGGCGATTGCTAACCACGGGATGGTGGTGCGCTATCATCATGACATGGTGGGCGTGAACTCACGTTTAGACGGTATTCAGGCAGCCATCTTGGACGCGAAGTTGCCCCACTTGGATGAGTATATTGAGGCGCGTCAGCGTGCCGCCGCCTACTACGACCAAGCGTTTGCGGGCAATCCGCATCTCTTGCTGCCCGGTAGAGAGCCCCACTCCACCCATGTCTTCCACCAATACACCTTGCGCGTGCAGGGCATTGACCGCGACCAACTCAAAGCACAGTTGCAGGAGGCAGGTATTCCCGCGATGGTCTATTATCCCGTACCGCTCCACTTGCAGAAAGCATACCAAGACCCGCGCTACCAACCGGGCGATTTCCCCGTGGCAGAACGGTTAGCGGCATGTGTCCTCTCGCTCCCCATGCACACCGAACTGGACGAAGAGCAGTTGGAATACATCACAAAACATGTTAATAAATTTACGAATTACGATTTACGATTTACGAACTTGTGAGCCATAAATCAATCGTAAATTGTAAATTGTAAATCGTAAATCGTAGATTCACTGATGATTATCGCAGGACCTTGTGCGGCAGAGAGCAAAGAGCAAGTGCTGATAACGGCACTGCGGTTGGCGTCTATGGCTCGGAAAGACCCCGATGAGCAGTGGGTGTTCCGCGCAGGGATATGGAAGCCGCGCACCAGCCCCGACACTTTCCAGGGTGTCGGCAAGAAGGGACTGGCGTGGTTGCAGCGCGTGAAAGAGGAGACGGGGCTGCCCGTGGCAACAGAGGTAGCAATGCCGGAACACATCCGCTTGGCTTTGGCGGCGGGCATAGACTACCTCTGGTTAGGCGCACGAACGACCGCCAACCCTATCTTGGTGCAGAGCCTTGCGGACACCCTCGCCGAGGAGGTGCAAGCAGGCGCACAGTGCACGGTGCTGGTGAAGAACCCCGTGAACGAAGACTGGAGCCTTTGGGCAGGCAATGTGGAGCGGATACAGCGCGCAGGCTGCCCCGTGATAGCCGTGCTGCGAGGCTGCAACCATCGTCCCTGCTGGTGCATGGCACATCTATTCCGAATGACCTACCCGAACGTTCCCATGCTGATTGACCCGAGCCACATGGGCGGCGACAGAAAGAAGATACTCCCGCTGCTGCAGAAAGGCAAGGAGTTGCTGTTCGATGGCGCGATGATAGAGGTGCACATAAGTCCGAACTCGGCATTGTCGGACAGCAAGCAGCAGATTACCCCCACCCTGCTCGGCAAGATACTGCGTACCGTCGGCATGCCATACGCCTCCGGGGAGTTGCCATCCGAAGCAGGAACGAGCCAAGCGCTGGCATGGTATCGCGCGCAGATAGACGAGATAGACGACCAACTGTGGGACTTAATCGCCCAACGCATGCAGGTCAGCAAGATGTTGGGGATATGGAAGCATTGCTTTGATGTGCCATGCTTCCAACCCACGCGCTACGAGCAGATGGTCAACGACCGTATTGCATGGGGCGAGCAACACAAGATAGACGCCGAGACCATAAAAGGTATCTACGACATCATCCACAGCGCCAGCCTCAAAAAGCAGGAAGATGCAGATAAAATCATAAAGAATATACAATCATAAAACAGGATGTGCTAATAGAATAGCTTCGATATGCCCATCACACTTGACCCCAATAATCAAACAGCCCAATATCGCGGGAAGAACGTCAAACTGACGCGATTGGAGTTCACACTGCTGCAACATCTGATTCGTAATGCTGATCGGATATGCACACGTGATGAGATATTGGATATGGTATGGGGCACACGCTTTCAGTACGACACGGGCACTATTGATGTACACCTAAACGCGATAAGGCGCAAATTAGGGCTTTCGCTCCAAGAACCGATAGAGACTTTCCGCGGCACGGGAATTTGTTATCATTCCGCCAATGCGCAAGGGGGCTATACTTTCAATATCCAAGAATTCATCGTTGATTGGCTGTATGCGCATGAGGCAGACTTGCAGGAAAAAGCGCTGGTGCCTCAACTGCATTTAGACCCGTTTGTCAGCGACATACGCGAACATCCCGACACTTTTCGACGGATGTTAGACGCGATACTACAGATGTTGTTGCCAACAGCCAAACCGGGCTATCTGCGCATATCCACGACGCTCAGTATCAGCCACTTTACATTCAAAATGGATATCAATGGAACAATCAATGAACTAAAAATTCCCATTGTTTGCCGCTAATCTTAAGACAGATTTAAGCAAGATATACGATAAAAGTGGTACCTTTGCAGAAATTATTCACTATGCAGAAGGTATCACTTTTATTTTTATTGCTTTTCGCTTGCCTCAGTCTGCAAGCCGGCAACTCTGAAGGCAAGGTTTATCAAGGTTTCTCGGGGGGGATGATGGTGCACACGGGCTACCTATTCGGGAAGGACAGACTCAGCCCTTTGGATAAGGAACTACAAGGGGCAACGTTTGGTATAGGAGGCGCGGTCAGGGTACACCTTTGGAAACACCTGCGCATTGGCAGCGAGGGATTCACATCCACCATGAATGCCTCCACCACCAATTACCGCTCCACTCTTCAGTCGGGAAGTTACATTCGAACAGGTTGGGGCGGTGTGCTGGCAGATGCCTGCTGGCGGTTGGAGAAAGTGTGGCCCTACGTGGGTGGCACCATCGGAGGCGGAGCCATGCGCTCGCTCTATATATTAGAAGGAGATGAAAACGATTGGGAGGAAGAAAGGCATACTTTATTTCACAAGCAAAGTTTCTTCTATATCAGTCCTTACGCGGGTATCGATTGGTGCATAACGCAGAAAGTGCACCTCACGTTCCGTTTAGATTGGATGGTGGCGTGGCACAAACAAGCCGTTGTGCAGCCGACGGGTCCGAGATGCTATATCGGCTTTATGTTCAGCCATTAGCAGAAAGACCGTCGTAAGTATTTGCGCAACCACACAAGACAATTAGTAAGAAAAACAAACAAAAATATACCTTTTTGTATAAATATATTGTATATATCAGAAAAAAGCAGTATCTTTGCACTCGATTTCAAGCAAAAGACCAATAGTCTTATTTTTAAGGTATATTTATGGACAAACAAGTTAAGCAGTACGTTGACCAATTTATGGCTGAATTGGTGCGTAAGAATCCGGGTGAATTGGAGTTTCATCAGGCAGTTAGAGAAGTGTTGGAGAGCGTGGCACCGATGGTGTTCGCCTATCCGTATCTGCGCGAGCAGAAAGTGCTGGAGCGCATGGTAGAGCCCGAGCGCGTGATAATGTTTCGCGTGCCGTGGGTGGACGACCAGGGCGAGGTGCAGGTCAACCGCGGCTTCCGCGTGCAGATGAACTCCGCCATCGGCCCCTACAAAGGCGGCATCCGCTTCCACGCGAGTGTGAACCTGAGTATCATGAAGTTCCTTGCCTTCGAGCAGACCTTCAAGAACGCGCTCACCACGCTGCCGATGGGCGGTGCGAAGGGCGGTTCCGACTTCTCGCCGCGCGGCAAGTCCGACGCGGAGGTGATGCGTTTCTGCCAGAGTTTCATGACCGAACTGCAACGCCATATCGGGCAGGACACCGACGTCCCTGCGGGCGACATCGGCGTCGGCGGGCGCGAGATAGGTTTCCTCTTCGGGCAATACAAGCGCCTGCGCGACGAGTTCACGGGCACGCTGACGGGCAAGGGCATGTGCTGGGGCGGCAGCAAGATGCGACCCGAGGCAACAGGCTATGGCGCATGCTACTTCGCAGAGGCAATGCTTGCCACCCGCGGCAAGTCGTTCGATGGGCAACGCGTCTGCATCTCCGGCTCGGGCAACGTGGCGCAGTATGCCGCGCAGAAAGCCATGCGATTAGGTGCCAAAGTGCTGACGCTGAGCGACAGCAACGGCTTCATCTACGACCCCGAGGGACTCACCGAGGAAAAACTGAACTTTGTGTTCCAACTGAAGAACATCCGCCGCGGCCGTATCAAGGAGTATGCAGCGCAATATACTGAGGCACAGTACTTTGCAGACGCTCGCCCGTGGGACATCCCCTGCGATATCGCCATGCCTTGCGCCACGCAGAACGAGATTGAGAAGACCGACGCAGAGCACCTGCTCGCCAACGGTTGCTACTGTGTGGCAGAGGGTGCGAACATGCCCACCACGCCGGAGGCTATCGCGCTCTTCCAAGGCGCGAAGATACTCTACAGCCCGGGCAAGGCAAGCAACGCCGGCGGCGTAGCCACCTCGGGACTGGAGATGACGCAGAACAGCATTCGCCAGAGTTGGACCGCCGAGGAGGTGGACACCCACCTGCGCCGTATCATGGCGGACATCCACGCCGCTTGCCTCAAATACGGCACCGAAGAAGACGGCTACATCAACTACGTGAAAGGTGCCAACATCGCGGGCTTCATGAAAGTCGCCAACGCGATGGTAGAGCAAGGAATCGTCTAAAAACGCCGAACATAGCAATCCCGAAACAGCCTGACAACACCACCGTCAGGCTGTTTCTTTTGTAGCACCTCACCTCGCAGAGACTCTCCGCAGAAATTGTCCATTTTTCCCAAACACATCCCCTCAACCATACCCGTTTCATGCCGAATTTTCACCGTGATTCTATCGCAACATTATCGTAACATTACCGCGGGTCTCTCGCGGGTCGACCGCGGGTCTCTCGCGGGTCGGTCGCAGGTCTCCCTCCCCTCCCCCACTGGCTATAAATTGTCCAAAACACGCATTCCATACTACACAACAAAAGCGGCTACCACTCCATGAGACAGCCGCTTTCGTTGCATAACACGCTGATATGCTTATGCCTTAATCGGCTTATAGTGCGGAACCAATAGTTTCATGATTGCCCATGCGATGATATATGCTAAACCACAGAAGCAGAACATGATGAAGTAGCCTGCGGGTTTGCCCTCAAAGCCAAAGAAGGTGAATGCTGCACCGGCATTCTCTGCATAGGTGAACAACGCACCTGCACTCTTTTGGATAATCATGGAGCCGATACCGCCTGCCATCGCACCGATACCCGTGATGGTGGCGATGGTCGATTTGGGGAACATATCGCCGATGGTGGAGAACAAGTTTGCCGACCATGCTTGGTGTCCGGCACCTGCCAAACCAATCAAGACTGCGGGCCACCATGCACTCTGCGCGCCGAGGGGTTGCGCCAGCAATGCCACCATTGGGAAGAACGCAAAGAGCAACATCGACAGCATACGACCGCTATACGGCTCCATACCTCTCTTCTCAACAAACAACTTCGGCAGATAGCCGCCAAAGATAGAAAGGATGGTTACAATCGCGTAGAGGGTGAAGATAAGTGCTTGCCCCATGCCGCTCGAAGCCTTATAGCCGAACTGGTTTTGGAAGTAAGAAGGTGCCCAGAAGAGGAAGAACCACCATACGCCGTCGGTGAAGAACTTACCCACGATGAACGCCCAAGTCTGTCGGTAGCCGAAGCACTTGAGCATCGGAATAGCCTTCTCTTCGGTTTGCACTGCGGCTTTTGCAGCCTCTGCTTCCGCCTCATCGTCTTGGTGGATATATGCCAACTCTGCCTCGTTCACATGCTTCGAGTTCTCGGGTTTGTCGTACATGAACTGCCAGAAGAACATCCAGATGAAGCCCAGCGCACCAATGATGATGAACGCCATCTCCCATCCGAGGTGTTTTGCCAAGGGCGGGATGCAGAGCGGAGCCGCCAAAGCGCCTACGGACGCACCGGCATTGAAAAGCGAGGTAGCAAACGCACGGTCTTTCTTCGGGAAGTACTCTGCCGTTACCTTGATAGCCGCGGGGAAGTTACCCGCCTCACCGAGCGCGAGGATACCACGACAGAGGAGGAAGAGATAGACCGATGTGGTGGCGACTGCCAATGCCACATTCGAGCCTGCTTCCACGGCGCGCATAGCCGCCACACTCTCCAATCCTTCGATTTGAGCGGTAGCCCAGCCGCAAGCGGCGTGCAAACATGCACCTGCCGACCATACGCCGATAGCCCACAGATAGCCCTTCTTCGTACCCATCCAATCCACGAACTTACCGGCAAACAAGCAGGCGATGGCATAGAAGATGGAGAAGAGACTGGTGATGGTTCCGTAGTCGGAGTCTGTCCAGTGGAACTCGGGTTTAATAAACTCCTCGTAGGTGAGGGATAACACTTGGCGGTCGAGGTAGTTCACGGTCGTCGCCACAAACAGCAGCGAGCAGAGCCACCAGCGCCAGTTGGTCATAAGTTTCTTTTGTGTACTCATGATAGATTTTGCTATTTTACTATTTTACAACTATTTAACTGCACGAATTGCCTCGAAGCACTCTTGGCATTTGGTAGTGATAGCTGCCCAGTCTTGCGCAGCAACAACCTCTTTCGGGAAGAGTTTGCTGCCCATGCCTACGCAATACACGCCTGCCTTGAACCACTTCTCCAAGTTCTCTTTCTCGGGAGCGACGCCACCGGTAACCATGATTTTCGACCACGGCATCGGAGCCATCAAGCCCTTGATGAGGTTCGGTCCTACCACGTCGCCGGGGAAAACCTTGGTGAAGTCGCAGCCTACCTCCTGCGCTGCGCCAATCTCCGACGGAGTGAGGCAGCCCGGGCAGTAGGTTACGCAACGGCGGTTGCAGACCACTGCTATATCCTTATTAAAGAGCGGACCTACCACGAAGTTCGCACCCAGTTGCAGATAGAGCGCAGCCGTAGGTGCATCCACTACGGAGCCGATACCGAGCGCCAACTCGGGGCACTCCACAGCAGCCCATTTGCTCAACTCGCCAAACACCTCGTGTGCGAAGTCGCCACGGTTAGTAAACTCAAAGGCACGAACGCCACCTTCGTAGCATGCCTTTATCACGTTCTTGCAAACCTCCACATCTTTGTGGTAGAACACAGGAACCATAGGTGCAGCCGCAATCTTGGCCATCACCTGAAACTTATCAAACTTTGCCATTATCGTTGTACTCGTCCGTTTGCGTTACCTTTTGCCAATGCTTCTACCTCTTCTACACTTACCAAGTTGAAGTCGCCGTTGATAGTGTGCTTCAATGCGCTCGCTGCCACTGCGAACTCCAATGCCTCGCCCTGGGTCGGTTTGGTCAGCAAGCCATGAATCAAACCGCCGGAGAACGAGTCGCCACCGCCCACGCGGTCGATAATCGGGTTAATCTCGTAGCGCTTCGATTGGTAGAACTCCTTACCGTCGTAAATCATCGCCTTCCAGCCGTTGAAGGTAGCCGAGAAACTCTCGCGCAGGGTGGAAACCACGTACTTGAAGCCAAACTCCTTCATCATCTGCTCGAAGATGCCCTTGTAGCCTTCAGCGTTGGTCTCGCCGCCCTCTACGTCTGCATCGGGCTTGAAGCCGAGGCAGAGCTCAGCGTCCTCCTCGTTGCCGATACATACGTCCACGTACTGCATCAGCGGGCGCATGATAGAGATGGCTTTCTCGCTGGTCCACAGTTTCTTACGGAAGTTGAGGTCCACGCTGACGGTTACGCCGTGGCGTTTAGCCGCCTCGCAAGCCAACTTGGTGATTTCTGCTGCCTTGTCGGAGATAGCAGGGGTGATACCGCTCCAGTGGAACCACTGTGCACCTTCCATGATAGCATCGAAATCGAAGTCCGAGGGGTCAGCCTCTGCGATAGCGGAGTGCGCACGGTCGTAGATGACCTTCGAGGGACGCATCGAAGCGCCGGTCTCGCAGTAGTACAAGCCTACGCGGTCGCCGCCACGAGCCACGAAATCGGTGTTCACACCATAGCGACGCAGTGCGTTCACTGCAATCTGCCCAATCTCGTGTTTCGGCAGTTTGCTCACGAAGATAGCCTCGTGCCCGTAGTTGGCGCACGAAACAGCCACGTTAGCCTCACCACCACCAGGGATGATACGGAAGTTCTCACTCTGAATGAATCGGTCGTTGCCCGCAGGCGACAGGCGAAGCATGATCTCGCCTAAAGTTACAATCTTAGCCATAAGATTTAAAAATTGATTTATATTATGTTAGTTAGTTATTTTCTCGGTTGTTCTCGTCTTTGTCAAACGGTAATGTCGGTAGTACGAAACGGTCAAAATCCGATTGATAAAGTTGGTCTTGTATTATACGATACTTTTCAAACTCCGTTTCTGCTTTCATTTGTGCCAATTCAGCAGAAATCTTACCATTGTCCTGCAAAATATCTCTATCCCACAATCTGAGGAACCCGTTTAGTCTTTCTTCCCAGTCTGCCATCGTCATCGGGATGTGTCGAATCGCTTGCACTTCTGCAAAGTCCAGATAGGCAGATACGATACGTGCCAACTGCTGCAACTCATCTTCTGTCAAATAGTTCTTTGCAACAACTACATCGTAGCGATGAATTTTCCCGTTTGGTGCCCCTTCCCAAGAAGTCAGTCCCATGTGCTCCTTTTCCGCATCGGCACGCTCGTAAATCAGTTCCGCAGCAGTATGTTGATGAATGGAATAATGCAATTTATTCTGTACGGCAGCGAAGAAACGTTGAGTGGCGGTAGCCGTTGAATCATAGTCAATACTGGTAGCATAGATATCAGTTATCTTCTGATAGAAACGGCGTTCGGAGAGGCGTATCTCACGCACTTTCTCCAATTGTTTCTCAAAGTAATCTTTCGTAAGAATGGTACCGCCGTTTTTCAGTCGCTCAGAATCCATCACCCAGCCTTGTATCGTATAGTCCTTCACAATGGCATTTGCCCATTTTCGGAACTGTACGGCGCGCTCGTTGTTCACCTTAAAACCAACTGCAATAATCATCTGCAAATTGTAATGCTTCACTTCGCGTGCCACTTGTCGCGTTCCTTCAGTTTGAACTATTCGGAAATTCCTAACAGTTGCCTCTTCGGATAACTCATTGTCGCTGTAAATCTTTTGAATGTGCTCATTGATAGTAGGTATTTCCACACCATACAACTCAGCCATTAGGCGTTGCGTCAGCCAGATATTTTCATCTTCATAGCGCAATTCCACGCTCTGCGGTTGTTCCCCAACAGCACTTACAAAAGTCAGATATTCAGCAGCCGAACTGCGAATGGTTATTCCTTTTGATGGTCTTTTTGTTGCCATGCGATGTTTTCTGACATTTCTTTTATTCTCGCGCCACTTTCACCATACGCTCCAACTTACGAGCGACATTCGGAACAGAAATGCTCCTTTCCTAAACCAGTCCCACTCACCTCTCATAATTGAGAGGCAAGCGGGGATAAGTAGTTGCTTAGAACTTAAAGTAGTTTTTCGCGTTGTTGTAGCAGATGTCTTCTACCATCTGTTGGAGGCGGGCTTTCTCGTAGCCCGTGTAGGGAATCATGCCGTTCTCCACGTCGTTGCCCAAGACGTTGCAGAGCGTGCGACGGAAGTACTCATGACGCGGATAGGAGAGGAACGAGCGGCTGTCGGTGAGCATACCTACGAAGCGGCTCAACAGACCGAGGTTTGACAGCGCCATCATCTGCTTCTCCATACCGTCCTTTTGGTCGAGGAACCACCAGCCCGAGCCGAACTGAATCTTTCCAGCGACAGAGCCGTCTTGGAAGTTACCCAACATAGTGGCAATCACTTCATTAGCACACGGGTTGAGATTATAGAGAATGGTTTTTGCCAAGTATCCCTCGCTGTTCATCTCATCGAGGAAATGGCTCATTGCTTTCGCCGTCGTAAACTCACCAATCGAGTCAAAGCCAGTGTCTGCACCGAGTTGCGCGAACATCTTGCTGTTGTTGTTGCGAATCGCACCATAGTGGTATTGCTGCGTCCAACCGGAAGCGTAGTCCATCTCCGCCTGAGCGTGCAAGTAAGCATGCTTGTACTGACGAATCTCATACGTCGTGAGTTCCTTGCCGGCGAGCGCTTTTTGGAAGATGGCGTTGATCTCTGCATCGGTGTACGGCTCGTCGTAGAACTCCTCGATACCGTGGTCTGACAGACGGCAACCCATCGACTCAAAGAAGTCATGGCGTTTCTGCAAAGCAGCCACCATATCCGCAAAATTAGCGATATCCACACCTGCTACGGCTGCCAGTTTCTCGATATAGGCTTTCCATGTAGCCGCTTCGATGTTCATGCCTGCATCCGGACGCCAAGTGGGCAACATACGTACCTCAGCCGTCGGGTCTTCTTTTACCATCTTGTGCCATTCAAGGCTGTCGGCAGGGTCATCAGTCGTGCAAACCAACTCTACGCCGTAGTGCTTCATCAAGCCACGCGGACAGAACTTCGGGTCGTTCGAAATCAGATCGTTGCACTTGTCGTAGATAGCGCGTGCGGTCTCGGGATTCAGACGTTCCTCAATGCCGAAAGCGGTCTTGAGTTCCAGATGCGTCCAGTGATACAACGGATTACGGAAGGTATAAGGCACGGTCTCTGCCCATTTCTCGAACTTCTCCCAATCGGTCGTGTCCTTGCCGGTGCAGAAACGTTCGTCCACCCCGTTGGAGCGCATAGCACGCCATTTGTAGTGGTCGCCCATCAACCAAATCTGTGCAATTGACTCAAAACGTTTGTTCTCTGCCACCATCTGAGGAATCAAGTGGCAGTGGTAGTCGATAATCGGCATCTTCGCCGCATGTTCGTGATACAACTCCTGCGCAGTCTCCGTCTGAAGCAGGAAATCTTTATCCATGAAAGGTTTCATCTGTATTGATTTTAGTTAGTTAGTTTTCTTGATTTTGCAAACTCTACTTTGCAATTTTCATATTCGGTTGCAAAGATAGCGCTTTTAACCTATAAAAATGTGGAATAATTGACACAATTTTTACACTTCAACAAAAAATACACATTTTTGCACCACTTTCCACAAGTTGAACCTTACAGATCATTACATCACGCTCGCGGCACCAGACGTGAGTTCGATATAAGATTTGTCTTACACGTAATAAGGTTTACACATAGGATGAATAAAAAGTGTC
>JBJECJ010000037.1:0-13486 GCA_051870955.1 Paludibacteraceae bacterium
AGATTATCTTCAAGGCAGTCCGCGAGGGCTTCGGCGGCAGAATGCTCTTCTTCGTAGGCGGCGGCGCATTGCTCGACATCGAGTTGCAACGCTATTTCTGCGCCGTGGGCATGCCGATGTTCCAGGGCTACGGCTTGAGCGAGGCGACGCCCATCATCTGCGCCAACTCCATGGGGCATGCTATCTTCGGCTCCAGCGGGCGTATCGTGAAGCCTCTTGACCTGAAAATCTGCGATGCCGAAGGCAACGAAGTGCCCGACGGCGAGCGCGGCGAGATAGTCATCCGCGGCGAGAACGTGATGGCGGGCTATTGGAAGAACCCCGAATCCACGGCGAAGACCATCATCGACGGCTGGCTCCACACCGGCGACATGGGCTACGTAACGAAGAAGCACCCGGGATTCCTATGGGTGGTCGGACGCTTCAAGTCCCTGCTTATCAGTGCCGACGGCGAGAAATACAGCCCCGAAGGCTTCGAGGACGGACTGACCGATGGCAGCAAGTACGTGGAGCAGGTAGTCCTCCACAACAACCAAGACCCCTACACCATGGCGCTCATCGTGCCCAACAAAGACACCCTCAAGGAATACGCCCAAAGCAAGGGCGCAGACCCCAAGACCGACGAGGGCAAGCGACTGATGTTGCAGAAGATACAGGACGAGGTCAACGAGTACCGCAAGGGCGGTAAGCGCTACGGCGAGTTCCCCGAGCAGTGGCTCCCCAAGGCACTGGCTATCCTCCCCGAAGCCTTCACCGAGCAGAACCACATGGTCAACTCCACGATGAAAATCGTCCGCGGTAAGGTGGAGAAGCACTACCAGGACCGCATCGACTATGCCTACACCCCCGAAGGCAAAGACCTCTTCAACCCGCAGAACATGCAGGCATTCGGATAAGACGAGGAGTCTTTCTGATACGAACAAGACAGCAGGCATTCCCGCCTGCTGTCTTGTTGTTTTCTATCTCTGTGAGAAAGGTATGACCGGTTGCTTTGAAAATAGTTGTTGAACCAAAAGGTTCTTGGTTGTTTGGGTCAAGATTCTTGGTTGTTTTTGTGTATAAAAATCTTATTTCGAGTTCACGTTCAATATACTGTAATCCAAAGCTCCAACGGGGCGATAGAGACTATCATAGGATGAAATCCCTACGTATACATGACTCTCCCATGTAAGCCCCAAAGGGGCGACATAATCCAGCGTATAGTCAAGCGGTCGGACAATGAAAAGGTCGTTCAGCCCATGCAAAGCCCCAACGGGGCGACATAATCCAGCGTAGGGGCTCGCCCCTACGTACAGAGTCCCCTTCCACAACGCAAGCCCTGTAAGGGCGACATAACTCAATTTTGGGTATATTAACGTGGAACTGATGTCAGCGAACCTTTTTCAGCAGTCAAAGAGTAATTTGGTTTTGGGTAATGAATTAATGAAAAATTACACGGAAATTATATGTTAAAGAAACCTATCTCGATGCCTGCATCCCGATTTTATCGGGGATTGTCGGGAACCTGTCGGGATTATATGGTAAAGAAAAAAACATCTTTTATCGGCAAAAATAAACATTTCCTTTTGCAAAATTTGCATATCCACCCTATTTTTTGTAACTTTGCGCCACTATATGGGAAAAGCCTCCTCCCAATGATGATATGTGGGAACAACAAGTATATCATTGCTATTTAATCGCCCCCCAAAAAAAAATGAAAAAGGTATTTTTAATCTTGTCAGCGGCTCTTGTGATAGTTTCATGTAACAAACCTGTTGCTACCGAACAAACTGTTACGGCCGATTCTTTGTTGATATGCGTTCTGCAATCTATTTTCGACTCAACTCGCAGTTGTGTGGAGGTGAAAGACGAATTTATTATGTTTTTTGATACCATGCAATCACATGTGCAGTCTCATCCCGACTACGAAATCCGTGTCGGAGCAAAAAGTCTTGCTATGGAACTTGCTGGTATTTTGTTAGAAAGTGATTTATGCTCACCGGAAGAAGTGCAGTTCTTCTGCGAGGAATTGTTGGCTCGTTATGTAAACATCCAATCTACTTGGTACCTAAATGATTATGATGTTGAGGATTTGGGCAAGAAGACGGTACTACTACTCACGCAGGACATCGTGTTCCGCTATGGGGAGGAAAACAAGAACCATGTGATAACTCTGGATTTATATTCCTTACAAGAAGGGCAGGAAATGATGGTCGTTACATTGCCCGAAGAAGCACACTCTTTGGCATCTATTGTGTTCCACAATGAGGATATGACGGATATTGACGATAGCATTCGTTTTGATTATACCAACGCTATTCAAGTATGGCAGCGAACAGAGGAGAATTTGGAAATGATATTCTTTGGCAACGACTTGATTGATGCGATGCTTTCACATCATGGAATGTATATTGCCTATATCGGTAATGAAGAAACAGAAGATATATATGAACGGTATCACGACTGCCACCTTATGTTGGATAAGTTCCATGAGCAATATAAATCTCTGAAACGATAGGACCAACATCGCAAAACCATATGTCGGCACTTTCTTACAGCATATGTGCACTAAATATAGCGTTTGCTAATGCCGCTGTGTTATTCCAAAAATTGCGTACAAACGCAAAAAAATGTAAATTGCATTTGCGCATGTAAAATAAAAGCAGTACCTTTGCAGGCGGATTAGTATTGTTTTTTGTGAGGTATGCTTATCATCTTTATTGTTATTGCCTTTGTGTTGTTGCTCCTGACGCGGGGATTGTCGCTGAAGGAGCGTGTAGCGGTGTTCTCTCATGGCGCAGGTGAGAAAGACCTGTTGCTGATGGTGTGGATATTCATGCTGGCGGGTGCTTTTGCCTCTTCCGCCAAAGGTATGGGCGCCGTGGATGCCATGGTGAGCCTGACGATGCAGTTCCTGCCTCCTCGCTTTGCGTTGACCGGGCTCTTCTTCTCCGCTTGTGTGGTCTCGCTGTGTATGGGCACAGGTATCGGCACTATCATCGCCCTCATGCCTATTGCCTCGCCGCTTGCCGAGCGCACCGACATCAGTCTCCCCCTCATGGCGGCGGCGGTGATAGGCGGCGCTTTCTTCGGCGATAACCTGAGTTTC
This sequence comes from Paludibacteraceae bacterium, assembly GCA_051870955.1. Taxonomy (GTDB): domain Bacteria; phylum Bacteroidota; class Bacteroidia; order Bacteroidales; family Paludibacteraceae; genus Colicola. The sequence goes on from JBJECJ010000037.1 coordinate 3,089, forward strand.
ATCTCCGACACCACCATCGTCGCCACCCAGTCGCAGGGCTGTAAGTTGAGCGACAAGTTCCGTTTTAATATCCGTATGGTACTGCCGATGGCGATACTGGTGGGAGTTATCTATATCTTCCTCGGACAGGATGCTTCCGCGGCGGTAGATAGTGCGGGGCGTGTCTTGTGGTGGAAGACGATTCCTTATCTTGCGGTGTTGGCGTGTGCCGCTGCGGGAATGAACGTCCTCGTAGTGCTGCTGGCGGGAAACGTGCTGATTGGTATCGTGGGACTGAGCGATGGCTCGTTCTCTTTCATGCAGTGGGTCAACTGCATGATTGACGGCATTAACGGTATGGGCGAACTGATACTGATTTCCATGCTCGCGGGCGGTATCTTCGCCCTTATCAAATACAACGGGTGGATGGACGCGCTGATACGGTTTATCCAACGCCATACCCACACGCAGCGTGGTGCGGAACTGAGTATCTGTGGCATAGTGGCAGTAGCGAATATCATCACCGCAAACAACACCGTAGCGATATTGAGTGTCGGCACCATCGCCAAGCGTATCGCTGACCACTACGGTATAGACCCGCGTCGCAGTGCTTCGTTGCTCGACACCACCTCTTGCACCATACAGGGACTGTTGCCCTACGGAGCCCATGTCATGCTCACGGCGGGACTCATCGGCACCTCGTCTTTCGACATCATACCGTATCTTTTCTATCCCATGCTCCTCGGTGTGGCGGTGCTGATTACAATTCTGGTTCCTGCAAAACCGTTAAGTAAGAAGAAGGGTAGTAGTGGGCAAGTATCTGACGGTAAGTAAAGCCCTCGGTTGCCATCTCGGCGGCACCTATCTGGCATAGCCCCACGCCATGCCCCCACCCATGCCCGCGGAGAATAAAGAGTCTTTTTGAAGATAGAACGCTTTCGGCTGTCCGAACGCATTGCTGTCTGACTGCTTCGCTGTCCGACTTATTTAGCGGAGATAGTATATCAGTCTGACAACGCTCTGCGTGGTCTTTCAGCGTCAGCGGTCGTTCAGTGCGTAGCGCGGTCAGACAGTCTTCAGACGGTCTTATTGTCTCCACGTCAAACAACGAACTATACAGGCAGGTGTGCGATAGCGTCTGCCGTATTTTCAGTTCCTTGCCGATGGTGGCGCGGTGCTTGGTGCCGCTGATTTCCAACTCGTAGATTCTACCGCTGGCGCCGCGTTTGAGAGGGCGCAGAGACACTATCTCGCCGAAGTCTGTACCCGTTTTCTCGCGGACGATGGCTGCCAACTCCTCGGCAGTGTAGCGCACTTCCCAGTCGTGGAAGTCGCGGGTCTCTTGGTCGTAGTTGTTCAGCACCAGCCGCTGCAAGCGCGGGTTGCCCGCTGCCTTGCCGCAGTAGGGGCAGTCCACGGGCTGCAGATAGGGTAGGTCTATGTCCTCCCAGCAGGTGCTGAATCGTTCTGTCTTGCCTCCGCAGCACTTGTAGTAGCGGCAGTCGCACACCTCGTCGCCGTACATCAGCACCTGTCCCGCCGTCTCGCGAACGGCTTGTACGGCTCTTTCATTGCGGCGCAGCAGCCCCTCGTAGCGTTGGCAGTGGTCGTCGGCACAGACGTCGAAGCCTACATGCTCTGTATGCCCTATTGCGCGCAGTGCCCACGAGCGGGAGATGACCGCATGGGCTTTGAGCAACTCCAACGGACTATCCGCCGACATCTCGGAGGAGATGACGGAAGTCAGGTAATCTTCGAGGGGGAGCGTGTTGATGGCAGTCTCGGTGCCGTCGGCGTTTCGGCGAATGGCAAGGCTGCCTTCAAAGGCTTGGTCTTCGTGCCTATCCCAGTGAAAACCGATACCGATACGCACGTTCTTCAGCAGGAAATCATGCTCACGCTGCTCGTACTCGATATGCGGAGCAGTCAGTATTCCGACGGAGATGTTCATCGTTGGCTATCCTTTATTCTGGCTTGTAGTTCCCATGTGCGCACGCGGTCCTTATACCAATTGTTGCGGTTCATGGTGGGGATGTCGCAGTTGGCGTCGGAGTTGCACTCCCAGCGGCGGCAGTTATAGACCACATCATAGATACGTCCGACGGGGTATTCGCGGCAGATACGGAGGGCTACGGCGTAGTCTTCACCGTACTTGGTGGTGGGAAAATCAATGGTGCGGAGCAGGGGGGTGAGGAAAGCGCGGGGAGCACCTAAGCCATTGATACGCAGGGCGTTGTTCATGCCGTTGTGGTCGGTCCACTCGCGGTGGTCGATGATACCCGGGGGAAGGATGTTGCCATCGATGTCCGTCATTTGGTAGGTGCCGATAACGAGGGCGTAGTTGCCTTCGCGGAACTTGTTTATGAAGGTCTGGACTGTGTGCGGGGAAGAGTAGGTGTCGTCGGAGTCGAGTTGGATGGCATAGCGTCCGCAACGAGGGTCGTGGATGGCTTTATTCCAGTTGCCGCCGATGGCGTGATAGGTAGGGTCTTGGGCGATGTAGATGAGTTCGGGGGTAGCGGGGTGGGCTTGCCTTGCTGTTTGGTTGGCTGCTACGAGTTCGCGGATGATGTCTTGGGTGCCGTCGGTGGAGTTGTCGTCCACGATGAAGACGTTGAAAGAGTAGGGTGCAATGACCTGTTGCGAGAGGGCGCTGGTGATGGCATCGCGGACGGTGCGGGCGCGGTTCTTGCAGGGGATGATGACGCTGGCGGTAACGGGGTATTCGTCCGCGTTTTCGCTTTCTACGGGATGGATGTCTGCGGGGGTGATGAGGGCATGGATGGCGCGCAGGTGGTCGGTTACAGCCTGCTCCATCTCTATCTGCACAGCGCGGTTGCGGGGGTCAACATAGTCGAAGAGTTTCTCGCCGGATTTGCGGTTGTCGTGCTCCACTTCGTAGTAGAGATATTCGGGAATGTGGACGAAAGGTGTGGATGCATTCTCGGAGGTTTTCAGGCGGAGGTCGTAGAGACCGGCGTATTGGTAGTCGGCAGTCATGCGCGATGCCGCCTCGCGGAGGGCGTTGGTGTCCCAGAGCATGACCGCGCCGAAGTCGAAATCATCGCGGAGGGCGCCCTGCTGATAGTCGATGACGGGGGCTTCGAGGGCTTGCTCGCTATGGTCCGTGCGCTGGAAATGGTCGGCATAGACCATCGCAGCGCGGGTCATCTGCAGGACTTGCACCATGCGTTCTTGCGCACGATACACCCACTCGATGTCGGGCTTGGTGATGAGGAACGTATAGGGCGTTTTTGCCTCGGAGGCGATGTGGCGGATGAGGTCGGACGAACAAAGACGACCGTTGAGGTGGAAGATGGTGAACATTAGTTTAATTAAGAATTAAGAATTATGAATTAAGAGGGGATTTACCAAAAAACATACAAAAGTAGTGTTTTTTTTGGATATGTGCAAATTTTTTTGTAATTTTGTGCCCGATTTTAAGAAGTATAGCACTATGATATTGATTGCAGACTCAGGTTCTACCAAGTGCCGCTGGTGCTTGATGACCGCCAACGGACAAAACTCGGAGTTCTTGACAGACGGTATCAACCCGCTGTTCCAGACGAGCGACGCGATGCGCAATTCCATTAGTAATCAGTTGCTTCCGCAGGTAGCCCCCTTGCTGTGGGCGGGTACGCTGACGCATGTGTTCTTCTATGGCGCGGGCTGTATCCCGGAGAAGATACCGTTTGTGGAAAAGGCATTGCAGATGGTGTTCAAGAAAGCGGAGATTCGGGTGGAGTCGGATATGCTGGCGGCGGCTCGCGGGCTGCTGGGGCACAAGAAAGGCGTGGCATGTATCTTGGGCACGGGGTCTAACTCCTGCTTGTATGACGGGGAGAAGATAGTGGAGAATGTGCCATCGCTGGGCTATATCTTGGGAGACGAAGGGTCTGCCGTGGCGCTGGGCAAGCGCTTAGTGAGCGATGTGCTGACCAACCAGTTGGGCGCGGATATAAAAGAGAAGTTCTTGACGCAATATGAGTTGAATGTCGCTTCTGTGATAGAGCATGTGTATCGCTTGCCTTTCCCGAACAGATGGTTGGCGGGCTTGTCGAAGTTCTGCGCGGAGAACATTGAAGATAAGCGGATTAGCCAACTGGTGTACGATAACTTCCAGCAGTTTGTAGCGCGTATTGTGGCGCAGTATTTCGAGAAAGACGGAGTGGAGAATGAGGAAACGAGCCACCTACCGGTAGGCTTTGTAGGGTCGGTGGCGTACTATTATCGCCCGGTATTGGAGCAAGTGATGTCGGATTATGGCTTTATGGTAGGGCAAATCTTGCGCGACCCGATGGAGGGCTTGAAGGAATACCACAAGGGCGATATCGTGCCGACGACCTAACGATTTGTTTGCTTTTTTGCTGTTCTTGTGTCTTTTTGATACTCGGTGAGAGCCCGGTTAGACCATGTTATGAACAAGGGAAGACCAAGGGAAAAGAAAGTTGAAAACAAGAGTGTCGTTTTGATAGGTTAAGATGGTGAACTGACAGCAAAATGATATTTCCTGCCAAAATGGCAGGGTGGAAGGTATGGCACGCTATTTGTGAGAGAGAATAATGGAAATTGTATTTGAAAAGCAGTATCTATCGGAGTTGTATTATAAGGGCAGATGTAGCGACAAACAGCATAGGTATCAACCCGATATAGTGAAGCGGTACATTCGTGCCATAGACATATTGGAATCGGTGGATAGAGTGGAGGATTTGTATCGTTTTCATGCATTGCACTATGAGACTCTGGTCGGTGATAAGAAAGGGATAGAGTCTGTGCGCGTAGGACAGAAATACAGGATAGAATTTCGGTCGGAGCAGGTGGAGAACGAGAAAGTCATTACAATCTGCAACATTATGGAGTTGTCGAACCATTATCAATAAGTGAAAAAGATATGGGTAAATTAGGATATGCAGCGATACCTACTCATCCGGGGGAGGTCGTCAAAGATGAATTGGAAGCAAGGAACATCTCTCAACGTGAGTTTGCGCAGAGAGTGGGTATCTCGTACACTATACTGAACGAGATATTGAATGCTCGCCGCTCAATGAGTGCGAACAATGCGCTTTTGTTTGAGGCGGCTTTGGGGATTCCTGCGGATTCGTTGATGCAGATACAGACGAAATATACCATGCAGACCGCCCGCAGGGATAGTCGTATAACGGATTGGATGAAACAGATAAGCAAGGTAGCCGCATTGTGGTAAAATAAAAAAGTAAAAAGAGAAATCAGATATGAATTTTATTCAGTTAATTACCAAGTTGTTTGGAAATAAGGCGCAGAAGGATATGCGCGAGATTATGCCATACGTGGAGAAAATCAAGGTGGCATACGAGGAGATAGACAAACTGTCGGACGATGCGTTGCGCGGTCGCAGCCAAGCGCTGATGGCTATGATACAAGAGCGCGTGGCAGGCAAGAAACAGAGAATCAGTGAACTGAAAGCTTCGATAGAAGGACTGGAGATAGACAAACGCGAGAAGGTGTACGATGAGGTGGACAACCTCGAGAAGCAGATAAAAGAGGATTATAAGAATGTGCTGCTGGAGATACTGCCGGAGGCGTTTGCCATCGTGAAGAGTACCGCCCGCCGCTTTGCGGAGAACGAGAAAATCATGGTGGTGGCAACGCAGCAAGACCGTGATTTCGCTGCGGACCCGCGCTTCGACTTTGTGGAGATAGTGGGTAACCATGCTATTTATCAAAATCATTGGACGGCAGGCGGCAACGAGATAACATGGGACATGGTGCACTACGATGTGCAGTTGATAGGCGGCGTGGTGCTTCACCAAGGTAAGATAGCCGAGATGGCGACGGGTGAGGGTAAGACGCTGGTGGCAACGCTGCCCGTGTTCCTCAACGCGCTGACGCACGAGGGTGTGCACGTGGTAACGGTGAATGACTACTTGGCAAAGCGTGACTCGGAGTGGATGGGACCGCTCTATATGTTCCACGGTCTGACGGTGGATTGTATCGACAAACACCGCCCCAACTCGGACGAGCGCCGCAAGGCATACGCCTGCGACATCACTTTCGGTACGAACAACGAGTTCGGCTTCGACTACCTGCGTGATAACATGGCGACCTCGCCGCTGGACTTGGTGCAGCGCGGGCATAACTTCGCCATCGTGGACGAGGTGGACTCCGTATTGATAGACGACGCGCGTACCCCGTTGATTATCAGCGGTCCTGTGCCCAAGGGCGAGGACCAGATGTTTGACGAGTACAAACACCGCGTGGAGCAGTTGGTGCGCACGCAGACCACGCTGACGACCAAGTTGCTGACCGAGGCGAAAGCGAAGATGGGTAGCGCAGACGAGAAAGAGCGCGAGGCGGGCGAGTTGGCATTGTTCCGCTCGTTCAAGGGTATGCCGAAGAACAAGGCGCTTATCAAGTACCTGAGCGAGCCGGGCGTGAAAGTGCGCTTGCAGAAGACGGAGGAGTTCTATCTACAAGAGAATGAGAAGAATATGCACATCGCCACCGATGAGTTGTACTTCGTGATTGACGAGAAGAACAAGACCATCGAGTTGACGGACAAGGGTATAGATGCCCTGACGGGCACGACGGAAGACCCGAACTTCTTCGTGCTGCCGGATGTGGGCAGCGAGATGGCTGAGGTGGAGAACCAAGCGCAACTGACGCAGGAGGAGAAGCAGCAGAAGAAAGACGAAATCATGGCGAACTACAGCATCAAGTCGGAGCGCGTACATACTGTGCACCAGTTGCTGAAAGCCTACACGCTGTTTGAGAAAGATGTGGACTACATCATCGATGACAATCAGGTGAAGATAGTCGATGAGCAGACGGGTCGTGTGATGGAAGGTCGCCGCTGGTCGGATGGGTTGCACCAAGCCGTGGAAGCGAAGGAGAACGTGAAGGTGGAAGGCGCTACGCAGACCTTTGCCACCATCACGCTGCAAAACTATTTCCGCATGTACAACAAGTTGTCGGGTATGACGGGTACGGCAGAGACCGAGGCTGGCGAGTTCTGGAATATCTACAAACTGGATGTGGTGGTTATTCCTACCAATAGACCCATTGCGCGCGTGGATATGAACGACCGTATCTATCGCACCAAGCGCGAGAAATACAATGCGGTGATAGACGAGATAGTGGCGCTGGTAGGGCAGGGGAGACCTGTGCTGGTAGGTACTACGTCGGTGGAAATCAGTGAGTTGCTGAGCCGCATGCTGACGTTGCGCAAGATTAAGCACAACGTGCTGAACGCGAAGTTGCACCAGCAGGAGGCAAATGTGGTGGCAGAGGCTGGTCGTGCGGGCGTGGTTACGATAGCCACGAACATGGCAGGTCGTGGTACGGATATCAAACTGACACCCGAGGTGAAAGCGGCGGGCGGTCTGGCGATTATCGGTACGGAGCGGCATGAGAGCCGCCGTGTGGACAGACAGTTGCGCGGACGTTCCGGTCGTCAGGGAGACCCGGGTAGCAGCGTGTTCTATGTATCGCTGGAAGATGACTTGATGCGTATGTTCGGTTCTGACCGTATCGCGTCCTTGATGGATAAGTTGGGCTTCCAAGAGGGCGAGATGATTGAGCACCAGATGATTAGCAACTCGATTGAGAAAGCGCAGAAGAAAGTGGAGGAGAACAACTTCGGCATTCGTAAGCGACTGATTGAGTACGACGACGTGATGAACCAGCAGCGTAACTTGATTTACGCAAAGCGTCGCCACGCGCTGATGGGTGAGCGTATCGGTGTGGATATCACGAACATGATTTACGATACGGCGGAGACCATCCTGTCGGAAGCCAAGGAGATGGGTGACTACGAAGGGTTGCAGTTTGAGGTAATGCAGACCTTTGCAATGGAGGTGCCTTTTGATGAGGATACGTTCCGCAGCACGAAAGCAAGCAAACTGAGCGAGCAGTTGGCGGAGTCGGCGATAGAGTCGTTCAAACGCCGTATGGATAAACTGGCGGCGGTGGCTAATCCCGTGATACAAAGGGTATATGAGGAAAAGGGGCAGATGTATGAAAACATCCTGATTCCTATCTCGGACGGCAAGCGTGTGTATAACATCGCCGTGAACCTCAAGAAAGCTGCAGAAACCGATAGCAAAGAGGTGATTCGCGAGTTTGAGAAGCGTATGTTGCTCTTTGTGATAGACGACGAGTGGAAAGAGCATTTGCGCCGTCTGGACGACTTGAAGCAGAGCGTGCAGAATGCGTCTTACGAGCAGAAAGACCCGCTCCTTATCTATAAGATAGAGTCGTTTAATATCTTCAAAGAGATGTTGGATGTGCTCAACCGTCGTGCTATCTCCATTCTGCTGCGCGGGCAGATTCCGACTTCCGACCCGCAGCAAGTGCAGCAGGCGGCACAACAACGCCGTCAGGACTACTCGCGCTATCGCACGCAGAAAGACGCTGTGGCGCAGGCGGCGCAGCGTAGCGGACAGGCGGCTGCCGCAGGACGCGACACGCGAGAGCCGCAGAAGCAGATGCCTATCCATGTGGACAAGAAGCCGCGCCCGAACGACCCGTGTCCGTGCGGTAGCGGCAAGAAATACAAGCAATGTCACGGCAAGATGGATAATGCACTTTAATCCCTTTTTCCATTGACCATAAAACGTATTCTTACCATACTCTCCTTTGTTTGTGCTGCCAATATGTTGGTGGCACAAACTGATACTATCTCGGTCTCATGGTTGGATACCGTTCGGTTGCAGGACGAGCCTGCTACCGTATCTGATACGTGGCTGTTGGATATGATTCAGAGCGCACGGCTGTCGGCGAATGCAGATACTGCGGATTTGCTTATCGGGGCAGACACGCTGGGCTACATAATGGTGGATACCATATCCGGCGATACGCTGTGGACGGTGGCACAGGTGCTGGCGCGAGACTCCATTCGTCGTGAGATAGCGATGATGGATTCTCTCAAGGCACTGAATGCTAAGTATGAGGAGCAACCTCACGAGGTGCCTGTGATTGCCGTGCAACGTTCACTGGTAAAAGACGCAGAAGAAGACCAGCGCGACGTAATGCGCGCAATTCGCAACATGCACACGCCGTGGCGCAAAGAGGCGACCATCATTGCGCAGATGACGCAGAACTACGTGTCCCCCAATTGGTACCAGGGCGGTGTGTCGAGTTTCGCGGTGCTTAGTATTATGAAGGGGCAGATAGGGTACTATGGCGACCGTTTCACATGGGAGAATACCGGTGAATGGCGTGCCGGCGGCTCTACGGCAAAGGAAGATACGCTGCGCTATGTGGCATGTACGGACGACTTGTTCCGACTCTACACGAAGACCAACTACAAGGCGGTCAACAAACTCTACTATTCTTTCTCTGCCGAGTTTGAGACGCGTTTCTTCCGCACTTACAAGACCAATACGACTACCTTGAAATCGGCTCCTTTCTCGCCTGTGCGCTTGAATCTGGCTTTGGGTATCGACTACAAACCGATAGAGGGTATGTCTATTTCTTTCTCTCCTCTGGCATACAAGATGATTCACGTGGCAGACACGGTGAATATGAACAAGGCGGATTATGGTATCGAAGCGGGCAAGAAGACACTGAATGACGTCGGTAGTTCCATACGTTTTGAGTATGTATGGAAACCGGTGCGAGAGGTGGTGCTGGAAACGAAATTCTACATGTACACCAACTACAAAAAGGTGGAGTTGGACTTGGAGGTCAACTGCGATTTTATCATCAACCGCTTCTTCTCTGCGCGGGTAATGCTCCATCCGCGGTACGATAATACGGTCATCTTGGACGGGCAAGAGAAAGCCAAAATGCAGTTCAAAGAACTCCTTTCCATCGGCTTCGCCCACAAATTCCGATAGTTCTTATTCCCAAAATCTTCTCTATGGATGGAGCGATAGGATATGGCCTCCATCATTTGCTGTGGGAGAATATTCAGTTCTCCTACTTGGTCGGCGATGGTTATCTGCAATGTTATTTGCATGATAACCATCCGTGCTAAGCAATTTTTTTACACAACTATTGCATAATTGAAAAAAAGTTTGTACCTTTGCGGTGCGAAACCCACAATGGGGACTGCGAGTGGTGGGGCAGTTGTACGCTCCGCTGCGAACAAATCAATATCCGCGGATATATTTGAATGTCCGGGTGCGCCCCGACTTAGTTTACCCCGACCTGGCGGGGTTGGGACTGAAACCTGAAACTTGAATATATTGTAGATATTTGCTCGGTGGGCATAGCAGACATGTTGAAAAAGGCGTTTGTTGAAGCGCTGTTCTGGCCTTTGAATCTCGCAAGTTCAATGTTTTTTCCTTCAGAACATACGCAACGATGGATGTCCTCGTGGTGTAAATTTCCGTATTCTTACCTTGGGTAGATTATATACCCGCATAGGTGGTTGAAAGTGCATATATTACACAAATATCTGTACTTGTGGTTATTTATATCGGCGTGGGCTTCGCGTTG
>JBJECJ010000038.1:0-13434 GCA_051870955.1 Paludibacteraceae bacterium
GGGCACCCATCAGCGGCTGGAAGATTTACCTCGGCTTCCGCTGGAACTTAGAAAGGAAAGAGTAAATAATTAACAATTAACAATTAACAATTAACATGCCACTGCTCTAAGTCCGCATACCGACAACTGCCACTTCACATCCTCCGTCAAAATCCCATATATCTCGTCCCGACACGTCGGGATAAATAGAGCGTAAGCGAACAGGAGTGCTTAAATTTGTCAAGGGACCCCGCAAATCACCTTGCTGCGGGCTGCGCCCTTGCAGATGTCGAGGAAAGCGAGACACCCCGACTATTCGGGGGAAGTGGAAGGATTTATGCAGAGTTTGCTTTCCAACCACTACGAAAATAACGCTAACTACGAAAATAACGAAAAAAAACAATACCTTATGAAAAAGATTCTAATTTTCCTGCTGGCACTATTGCCGATGGCGGCTGTTCAAGCCAAGCCGAACAAACAAACCGTTGTCCTCTACTGCGACCTGCACTGCCAAGGCTGCTGCGACAAAATCATGAAGAACATCGCCTTCGAGAAGGGGGTGAAGGATATCCAATTCGACATGGAGCAGCAGGCGGTTACCGTTACTTTCGATGCCAACAAGACCGACGTACCGACCTTGCAGAAGGCGTTCGCGCAGATAGGCAAACCCGCCACCACGCGCCAACCCGAGTCAGCAGAGCATTCAGAGCACGCTGACCATGACCACCACGAGGACGCCCACCAAGGCTCCCACGAAGGTCATCAGCACTAAGCACTAAACACATCAAAAGAGGCTGTCTAACTCTACTTGTTAGACAGCCTCTTTGTCAGTGTGCAGAAAAGTCTGCTTATTGAATCTTACTGAATCATCTCGCCCAAGATGGTGTAGGTCTTGTCGCCGCGGAGGATGAGCACTTGCCCGTCGCGAACGACTTTGCGCAAGCCGTTGGCTTCGTCGGTGGAGACGTTGAGGTTACCCGTCGGCGCGTCGTACTCTGACATATTGAAGAACTCGCTCCAGTACTGGTCTGCCTGATAGCGTTCCATCGTCCCGCGGGGCACAAAGACAGGCGTTGCGCGGTCCACATCCTCGAAGGTCTTTGCCTCGATGGTCGGCGGCACAAGGGCATTGACATACATCGTTTGCATCCTCTCGCAACCTGCGAAGCCGTTGTCGGCAATCTTCTTCATCGTGCTCGGAATAGTCAGTTCGTTGAGGTATGTGCAACCATAGAAGGCAGCCAAACCAACCTCTACAACGCCCTCGGGCAGAGTGAGATTGCGCAGACTATGGCAGTTGTAGAACGCCCAGTCGCCAATGGTCTCAACCTTATTGCCCGCAAACACTACGCTCGTCATCGAACGGCAGTCCTCGAAAGCACTCACACCGATATAGGTTACTCCCGCAGGGATAGTGATAGCAGACAGATAACGGCAACTGCGCAAAGCATTATCGTCTATCACCTCTAATCCATTTGGCAAGATATAGGTTCGAAGCACATCCGGGTGGTAGGTGATGGCTATCCGAGACATATCGGTATTGCTTGCGGCTGATAAGTCCACATACGGGCAGGTGGAGTAACTCATAGATGCCTCACCATTGGTGATGATCAGGGTGTCTTGTATATCTAACTCACTGACAAATCCGGCAGGCACTTTTAAGTAGCGAACTTTCTTTCCTGCCATTGCCCAACCTTCTACCGTGGCTGTATTGCCAAGATATTCAATGCGGTCTATATCGCGCAAACCTGCAAAGCAGTATCTACCCATAACCTCCACAGACGCGGGAATGATGAGTTCTTTCACAAGATATGTAGGATAGTTGTAATCAATTGTTGAGAAAGCGGATGCTGCGATAGTAGTGATACCTTCCGTAAATTGGATTCCGCAGATAGTATCTATGCACGTGCGGTAAGTGTCAGATCTCCACGCAGGATATGTCTCCAAGTCCATGGCTCCAGTACCGATGATAGCAAGTTCTTTGGCAGTCTTGTCCCACGTCCAATAGAGGTTCTCGCCGCACTTGCCGCCCATATCTCCTGCAGCGAAGGTAGCAAAGAGCGTGGTGTCGGAGAAGAGGAGAATATCGCGTGTTGCCATGCTATTGCCGTCAGACCACTCTACAAAGTGATAGCCGCTATTGGGTGTAGCCGAGATAGTAACGATGTCTCCTTGGCGGAAAATACCGCTGCCACTAACCGTACCCATGTTCTTGCAGTTTTTATCTACTCCAACTGCAACTGTAAACTGTGGTTTTTGGTATTTGGCAGTAATCCATGCTTTGCCACTGGCGATCTCTATCAAACCACCATAGTTTGTTAATTTGCCTAACACGTCAACGGTGTCGCCTATTTCCACATAGTCTCCAATCACAGTGCAGTTGTATGCCCTAAAGTTAGTCTCCTGTGTGGTGCATTCCAAATCAAATGTTTGTGAGTGATAATTATCATTCGTATTGGTTACGGCACTTACAACACCCGATACCTCAAAAATATCATCAGTATATTCGCCATCATTAAGTGCCAAACCCTGCTCAATTGCTTCGCAAGCATCTACTTGGATGGTATCCATCTTCACAACGGTGCGCTCCAAAACGGTAACATCGCCATTCTTTATTTCCGCGGTATGAACACCGGAATTGCTAACATAGTGCAATAGTTTTCCTGTCAGGATAATTTTGTCGCCTACCGCCAATGGAGTCTCTTTGTCGTCAGCAGGTAGATTTGCCCAATAGGCTAACAGCGTTTTCGCGCCGGAACCTTTCACGTCATCCATGTAGAAGGTCTGTTGCTCACGCGATACAGTGCCATTCGTGTTAGTAATGTAGCCCTCAACACTAACAATTTCGGTGCTTTCAACGTTTTCACCTAACGCAAGTGCTGCAGCAGCGGCATCAGCGCAGGTCATGTTCTCTGCGCTCATGGTCATGGCAGCCAATAAGGCTGCACAAAGTGTCAATAACTTTTTCATGTTAATGAAATTTTTGTGGTTAAACGTAATATCATTTATATGTTGTCTTGTATTTTGCTTAGTATTGCTTTCGCTCGTGTATGTTTTGGTACGGCATTGCTTCATATGTACCAAAAAGCGTGAACTTTCGTTACGCTTCATCTGATTCTTTGAGGTTCTGGACTACCTTATGTATTCAAATTTACGCACAGAAAACTCACGCTAACACGTGAGCGTGCATAAACCTGCGCTTGAATACATAAAATTCTTGAAAGTGTCCAGTTTTCAGAAACTCAAGTTCGGCTTATAACGCTTTTACTAAAATATGTACGTCCCACTAATCGACTGCGGGTGCAAAGGTACTGCTTTTTTACGAAATATGCAAGGGCGGCAGGCGGGAAAACGTGTTTTTATGCTGCAAAACATGTTTCCTGCCTGCCTTCTCGACAGTCGTTTGCGGGTCGTTCGCGCATACCGAAAGGTGTGGCAAAGGGGCTGTATATTCAGGTTTCAAGTTTCATGTTTCATGTTTCCCCAACAAGTTCCCGACAAGTCGGGATAAACTGGGATAAACAAGGTTTTCAAGTATGCCGATTAGTCGAGGAATATCGGTGCGTCCCGTGGTACAAGAGTCGGTATTGGCTCGGTATAGTCTCGATATAGTCTCGATATTGACTCGTGTTGGAACCGAGCAGGAACCGAGCAGGAACCGAGCAGGAACCGATCAGGAACCGACCGAGACGGCTGATGAGTGAATGGGGGTACAATGGAGAACTGCAGAGAGGAAGGGAAAAGAAAGGGAGAGAGAGGGGCAGAGAGAGGGCAGAGAGAGGGCAGAGAGAGGGCAGAGAGAGGGCAGAGAGAGGGGAGGGAGAGGGCAGGGAGGAAGGGCAGAGAGAGGGGAGGAAGAGGGGAGGAAGAGGGGGCAGCGAGAGGAAAGAGAGGGGGCTGATGGGGCTGATGGGAGAGGGTACTCAGAAGCGGTAGGCGATGCCGAGGTAGCCTTTCTGCGGGAGGGCATAGGAGTCGGTGTGCGGGTAGTTGAGAATGTCGCTAATGGCACACTGGTAGCCGAGGTTTATCTGCAGCCCGAACCAGAACTCATAGCCCACGGTGATGCCCAGTCCCGAATAGTTGTCCGACAGCACCATCTGCTCCTCGCCCGTCAGTTCATCGGCGGAATAAATCCGTCGGAAGGGGTCGGTGTATTCGGGCGACGAGTCGCCGTACATCAGTCCGCGGAAGACAAAGGTGGTGAAGGGTCCGCCGCCGAACTGCACGGCGCCGCGCCTGCCGAACTCATAGCGCCCGAGCAGGTAGATGGGCATGTTCATGCCGAAAATCCACAGGTCGTCCTGCGTGGTGCCGTTGCGCAGGAGCAGGTGCTCCGCGCCCAGCAGCAGGTTCACCTGCACCACGAAGTGCGGCGCGCAGTTGAAGTCGATGAAGCCGCCTATCTCTCCCGACACGCGGGGGGAAGACCCCCTCCGACTCCCCCTACGAAGGGGGAGAGTGGTTTGCGACTCGGGAAAAACATTGTGGAGCACCATGCCGCTTAGGGTGGCATTCAGTTTGAAGCCGCCGGTTACTACCTGCCGCGGCTGTTCCGTGCTGTCGTTGGGGATGAACACACGCGCGTAGAGCGCAGTGGTAAGGAGGGTTGCCAAGAGGCTTATTGTTAAGCGTTTCATGGGCTTTGCGTTGTTTTTGTTGTTTTCGTTGTTTTCGTAGTTTTTGTTGCCCAGTGGGGCTTTGCTATTACAGCCAAGGCTTCCGCCTTGCCCGTCCCGAGAGTCGGGGCGTCCCCAGTGTTTTTTACCGCAGGCGAGACGCCTGCGTCCCCAGTGTTGCCCCGCCCCCTTACCCCCTCCCCGCAAGCGGGGCGGGGGAGTATTCCGAGTTATCCGAGTTTTCGGAGTTATCGGAGTATTCTGAATTATCAGAGTATTCTGAATTATCGGAGTCTCTTATAGCGAGAAGCGGAAGGTGAAGCGTATGCCGTTCTTCTGCCAGCCTGTGAGTCCGGCGTTGTAGTTGAGGCGGCGCACATAATCCACGCGCAGGAACTTGAAGATATTCTCCACGCCCGCCGTGAGTTCCATGTAGGGCACCTTTCCCCTCGGGCTGCAGCCGTCGGGCAGCACGTACAGCCCTTCACCCGCAATGAGCGGATTGTTCTTCGCCGACAGTCCGCCGTAGATGCCGCTGAACGAGACCACCTCGCGCAGTTTGAGTTTGTTCCAGCCTGGTATGCGGTTGAATATCCAGCCCTTGAGGTAGTAGGTCATGTACCACGCCACATAGCGGTCCATGGCGAACTCCATGGGTTTCATCATGTTGAACGTGTTGGGCGTCATGAAGAGTGACTGGTTGCTGTTGGGGATGAAGAGTTTGGGGAAGGGCACTTTGTTCCACACGATACCCGTCTGCACCATCAGGTCGATATGCCCGAAGGAGGAGAGCCAGAAGCGTTTCTCGGCGGAAATCTCGGTGTAGTTGTACAGTCGGTTGAAGTCCAGCACGCCTATTTGGTGCTTGAGCCGTATGACGGGTGCGTCCTTCGCGAGGTTGAACACCGACTCTTTGCCCATGCGATTCTTGTACATCGGTTGCCCGGGCGTGAAGCGCAACTCTGCCGTGAGGCTCAGGTCGTGGAACAGGCGGACGGGCTCCGTGGTGCCGTCGGCGAGGATATGCTCGTAGCGGAGCGAGCCCGCCGCCTCGTTGTTTTGGTACTGCGCGCTGAGGTCTATCGCCAGCCTGTTCTCCCACTCCTTCTCGTAGCGCAGGCGCGCGGTATAGACGTACTGCATCGCCGTGGGCACGGAGCCCGTGGGGATAGACATGATGATGTTATCGCGGTCGAACTGCGCGAACGACTGCCCGGGCACCTCCATATCGTACTGACTGCTCAGGTAGAGCGCGTGGCGCAGGGACTCGTAGGGGTGGTATTCCTTCTCGTTGAAGGAGTAGATGAGCGTGGCGTTGTGCTTCACGCGCAGGTCGCTGCACCCGAGGGCGACATAGCCGCTCAGAAACCAGTGCCGGCTCAGGTTGGCGGTCGTCATGCCGCCCACGCGCAGGCGCACACCCTCCACCTTGTTGTAACTAATCAGGTTCCAAATGGGTCCGAAGTCGAACTTGCTGTCCGCGAAGTCCTTGCTCGTGGGGATATACTCCGCCACGAACACATCTATCGTCCGCACAATGCCCTGAAACTTCTTCACGCCGCGCAACTCCTTAATGAGCGAGTCCATAACGGACTCTTTCTGCGTGAGCGGCACGGGTCGGATATGCGTCCACTGCTGTTTGGTGTATTCCATCGCGCTGTCCAGCATCACGGTCTTGTCTTTCATGCCCGCGAAGAGCGAGTCGGGCACCTCCGCCTCGAAGTCGTAGCCGCTGAACAGGCGGCGGTTGTGGGCATAGAGTTGGCGCATCTTCTTCACGAGCGAGAAGCGCGAGTAGGTGTTTATCTCCTCGGGTGCCCACAGCCCGTTCTCCAACTGCCGAAACGACTGCTCTATGCTCAGGTCGCGCACGAAGTTCATGTTGATATGCGGCGGCACGTTGATGCTGTATTTCTTCAGCGCGTAGGTCGAGTCGCATACCACGTACAGGTGCCCCGTGAAGCCGAAACTCTCCGAGTTGACCGGCACAAACGCGAGGTCTATGCAGCGCGTGCCCTCCACCATCAGCGTGTCTTGGATATAGTAGTGGTAGAAACTGACCGCCAGCGACGAGGACAAGGGCGACACGAAGCGGTTGAGCATAATCTCTATGTCGTCCTCGAAGATGTCCACGCGCGTGAACATCGCGTCAATGTTGCCGTCCAGTCCGTTCTTCGCCAACATCTTCTCCACGCCCTGTAAGCGTTTGGCTTTCACCACCTGCCGCTCCTGCCGGGGTTTGCGGCGATAGTAGCGGTCGCTCAGCGTCTCGCGGATAGAGATGGTCAGCACGGGGTTGCGGTTGAACTGCGCCGTGTCCACATAGTGCTCGATAAAGTCGAAGTTGCGCCAGAACTTGCTCTTCTGAAAGTCAAAATCGAATTGGTCCAGCGCCATTATCAACTTCTCATACTCCTCCACCTTGTAGCGGTCGGCGACTTCCAGACGGTTGTCTTTCTTGTGCGCAATCACATTCTTCACCAGTTCCACGGCGGGGTTTCCTTTGCGCGTGTAGTGCTCCCGCCGCTTGGGAGCGGGGGCGACCACCACCTCCTGCAACCCGTACACATCGGGCTCCAGCCGCAGGGTGTAGTTCTTCTGGAAATGTCCGGGGCGCAGGTTGACGAGCGCGGTCTTGTAGCCGACCATGGAGGCCTGCACGGTGGTCAGTCCCTGCGTGTTGCTCAGCGTGAAACGCCCGTCCATGTCCGAGGTCGTGCCTATCGAAGAACCGATGAACAACATCTGCACAAAGGGGATGGTGTCCCCCGTCTCCGCGTCCAGCGTAATGCCGGAGAAGCCCGTCGTGCCCCCTCGTTCCAATGACGGCACGGGACGAGAAGTGCGGGGCACGCTGTCCTGCGTCTGCCCCGCACACACATTACACAACCCGTTCAGCACCCATATCGTAAAAAGCAAGGTAAAGGTCTTTCTGATCTTCATAGTAACAAGCCTTCGGTTGTTATTCCGTTTCGGCTGCAAAGGTACTGCCTTTCCGCCGCCCCCGCAATATCATTTCTTCCAAAAAACATGGCAAAACCGAACAAAACAGCCATCAAAGCCCCTTTCCGACCGTCAAGCCCGCCCCGCCGCCGGACAATCGCCCGACGGCGAAGCGGTCTTTGTCGCCCGGCGTATTACCACCATCCTACCGATTTGGTGAACAGCAGGAAGCCCAGCAGGGCGGCAACCAGCGTGATAATGACATAGTGGTACCAGGCATAGTGCCAGCAACCACCCATGCAAAAGAAGAATACGGTAGCGGCTAACCATACGAGCCACAGGATAATCCATTTCGTGTACATAGTCGTTGCGTTTTTATTATCACAAAGTCAATCGTCGGTGCTTACAGGGTATCGAACTTCTCGCCCGTCAGTTTGGCGTCCGAGTACAACTCCCGCGGCAGCACATTCGGGTAGGCATGCCATTGGCGAATCGACATCGTCCCGCGTCCGTTGTGGAGCGTCTGCCGCGTGCCGTCGTTGTGCAGCCACTCGCCCTCCACGCGGTCGAACATCAGCGTGCCAACGGGGTTGTCGGGCACTTGGAAGGTTACGCCCCATGTCGTCGCGTTCGCCACATGCGCTTTCACGTGCAGCACGCCGCCTTCCGTGGCGATATAGATATGGTAGTTCTCGGGGAAGAAGCCGTCCAACTCGCGGAAGAACACCCAGTCGGAGTGGCAAATGTTCATCACGTCGCCGTCGTGGTAGCCGCCGCGCAACTTGCCGTTGGAGGCGTAGTGTTTCTGCGTCAGCAGGTCGAAGACGGAGAAGTCTTTCATGCCCGCCCGCATGTCGTAGAGCGAGCAGTGCACCTCGTCGAAAGCCACCCATCCCCAGTCTTCCCATGCGCCTAACTCGGCAGCCGAGGAGTCTACCGCCACATAGCGCTCGCGGATACCCTGCCCCTTCACCGTAACGGCCTTCGCCTCTGCGCCGAGCCGAATCCAACCTTCCACATTGCCTGCCCAGTTGTAGCCGTAGGTAATGCTGTGCTGCGTCAGCGCGGACGGCACCGTCTTGCCGTACCAGAGCGGACGCCCCTCGGGACGGTGCCACAGGTCTGCCTGATAAGCGTTCTCCTTGCTGTGCAACTCAAGGTGCCAACTATGGTCGGCGTAGCAGGTAACACGATACGACGAACCGCAGGTAACAATCACTCGGTCAGACAGTTGCTCTATCTGCAACGACCCTTTCGGCTCGCGGTACATCTGCTCGTAGTGGGTCTGATTCGAGAAGTCCGCCACCCGATAAATGGAACTCTCCAACTGACGAATGTTGCCTGTCCCTTTCGTCCAGTTCAGGTTCACCACATCCAACTGCTCCTGTGCCAGCGAGAGGATGGAGCCGCCTACGAAATAGCGCTCGCCGTCCTCACCGGTCAGAGAGAACTGGTGCAACCAATCCAAGAATCCGCTACGCACTTGTTCTTCCACGCCACTGCGTGCCTCGTCGGCAAGTGTTACCTCCAAGTGTTTCTCTTCTGCTAATGTTTTCATAACAGTGAAAGTTTTTTTGGTTAATAATATGAGGAGTATAGAAAAAATACCCTCGGAATTTCGAGGGCAAAAGTACTGCTTTTCAAGAATACGGGAAATAGCAGAATAAGGAAAAGAGTAGGCAAAAAGGCGGAAAACGGAAAGAATAGGTACGCAAAAGCGGGGAAATAATAGGCAAAATGTCGCCTGAATTTTGCAAAAACAAATTATTATCCGTATCTTTGCACCACAAACAACAAACGAAGCGCCGCAATGGAAATCATTGACCACAACTTTATCATCCGCGAGGATTGCCCCCACATGGGACGCGACTTTGTGCTCTACCGCGATGCCCATCCGCAGCGGAAACTCGGCAAAGCCTTCTCCCTGCATAACTTTACGCTGGTTACCATCGTGGAAGCGGGGGAGTTGGACCTCAACATCAACGGTATCTTCACGTGTTGCATTCGCGGCAAGGGATTGCTCTACCATCTTCCAGAGCAAATCTTCACCCTCGAACACATATCGGACGACTACGCGGGCAGGTACATCATCATGTCCAACGATTTCATCTCCCATTTGGGGTTGGAGGTGCAGATGGAGACCAGTTGGCACCTCATGCAGCAACCTTTCCTGCCGCTGAACAACCAGGCAATGAACGCCATCTTCAATGTGTACGAAATGTATGCCGCCATGCTGTTGCAGACCAACAACCCGCACCGCTTCACCATCGTGCAGCACCTCACGAGGGCGTATTTCCTGAGTTTCGACTTCTACTACCACTCCCACTACCCCGACACCAAGTCCAACAGCCGCGACCACGAACTGACGCAGCAGTTCTTCAACCTCCTGCGGCAGCATGTCCACAAGGAGCATACCGTGCAGTACTATGCCGACCGCCTGCACATAACCCCCAAGTATCTGAGTGCCTGTATCAAACAGGCGACGGGTCAGAACGCCAAGCAGTGTATCGACAAATACCTCGTCAAGTACGCGCAACATCTGCTCACCACCGAAATGCGCCCCACCAAGTCGGACACGCTCCCCGTGGCGCGCACCGTTGCCCAAGTGGCATACGAACTCGGCTTCTCAGACCCCGCCACCTTCAGCCGCTACTTCTACAACCAAACAGGCATCCGTCCCCGCGACTGGCGCGAACGCATACGCTAAAGTAGAACAAGGAACCAAGAACCAGGAGCCAAGACTGATTACCTTTGACTATACAAGTCTAATCGGTCTTGACTCCTGGTTCTTGGCTCTTGGTTCCTTGCTCCTGGCTCCGAAAACTATATCGCGTCCACGAACTTCACCAGTGCCTCGCGGTCTTCTTTTGGGAGGTTATAGAACTGCACGGTGCTCTCGTAGGCGTCTGACTCGGCGGAGTAGCCGTGCCAGAGGATAGCCTCCACGGCGTTGCGGGCGCGGGTATCGTGGAGCCGTGCGGCGTAGTCATCGCCCGTAACTTTCTGGTGCAGTCCGCGTCCCCAGAGCGGCGTGGTGCGGCACCAGCCCGTGCGGATGTCGTTCTCCATGCAGAGTTTATGCTGCACCATGTCGGTGTATGGCCAAATGGTCTGGTAGGGGTAACGCGGCATGTCGCTGTTGCGGGTGAAGAAGCGGTTGGGGTCTTGCAGTTGGTCGCTGCCCGTCGTCCACGAGGGTCGGTGGCAGGCGGCGCAACCTATCTGATTGAACACCTCGCGTCCGCGTTTCACCACGGGGTCGTCTGCCCCACGGACAGCGGGCACGGCGAGCCCGCGGTGCCACACCATGAAGTCGGCATACTCGTTGTCGCTCATCTCCACAGGCAGGTCTTTGGATGTGAGGTAGGCGTAGATATTCTGCTGCACATCGTCGGTGAACCACTCGGCGTGGCTGTGTTCGGGGTCTATCTTCTCGATATAGTCGGGGAAGCCCGCCTGCACATCCGGGTCGGCGGAGGCAATGGTCGCATAGGTGGTGCCGGCAAGGTCAAGGTAGTGGTAGCGGCGGTCGGAGCGGGTAACGTTGGTGATGTTCCAGATAGCGTTCGCGCCGGCAGCATCGAGGAGCGGCCCGCGACTCATGGCATAGGTGAAGCGGCGGGCGTAGGGAGTGCCATCGCCCTGCACCTTGTTGGTGTACCAGTTCTTGTAACTGCCGCCCTCGAGCATTGCGCTGTTCCAGTGCTTGAGGTACCCTTTTTGGTATGCCAACTCCTCTTTCGCCCACTGTGCGATGATGGAGTCGTCGGGGATGGCGTCGAGCAGCCCCGTGCCATAAATCCCGATGGTGTTCTCTAATCGCACCTCGTAGTTGCCGAGCGCCAAGTCCTCGTGTCCATAGACCGCCGTCTCGGGCATGGTAACGACGGGGTAGCGCAACTCAAACGGCTCGCCGTCGGGGAAGGTGAACACATCGCCCGAGGCGGCAAAGGTGCTGACGGTGCGCCACTCGACGGTGATTTGCGACTCGTCTATCGGTGCTTTGAAGGGCGGCACGGCGTGCAGTTGCGGCATGCCCGCTGCCCACTTGACATACGCCTCGGTGGCAGGGTCGTAGATGACGAGCAGGGTGCCGTTGCCTATCTCGTTGCTGTTGTACTTGCCCGCGGGAACGGACTTGCCGTGCCCGTAGTTGGGGTGGCAGTGGATACAACTGGCGCGCACATAGACGGGACCCAGTCCGCCGCGCGTGCCGCCGGTGTTGGTCATGAACTGCTTCTCAAACAGCGCCTCCCCGCTCTTGAACTGCTCGGAGAAGTGTCCGTTGTCCACGGAGGGCGTGGGTTGCTCAAAGGCGTTGGCGGTGTTCAACTCGGTGGTGCCGAGCACGCCGCCGGCATAGTACCAGTCGGGCATAGCAGCCGCCTCATCGGTCGGCTCTTCTTCCGAAGGAAGGGTAGGATTGCAGGCAGCCAAAATCGTTACCCCTAAAAGTAGGGAAAGGTATGTCTTTTTCATAATGGTGTTGTTTTATAAGTTACTGAGGTACTGGGGACGCCCCGACTCGTCGGGACGGGCAAGGCGAAAGCCTTGCTTGTGTATGCGATGTATACTCAATCAGTTCGTTCCGAACTGTCCGCAGGCGAGACGCCTGCGTCCCCATGGTCTTATCTGCTCAATGCGCTGTTCACCTCGGTGAGCACGTCCACGAGGTCTCTGCCGACTACTTTCACGGCGTTCTGTGCCTCGCCCGATTTGGCGCTCTGCGCGAAGGGTTCGGGAATCACGGCGATAGCCTGCAAGGCAGCCTCGATGGCGGCTTGACAGCGAGCGTCCAAGTCCTTGTCGATGGTCGCGATATACGCGCTGACGCTCGCGTCGCCCGACTGACTGCCGCAGTAGGCGTTGCGGATAGAGCGGATGTTATCTTGAAAGTCCTCGATGGAGTTGAGCGAGTAGGGGCTCTCTATGTAGTTGCGGTCTTCGTCCGAAGAGGCGTTGGCAGGGCGACCAATCTTGGTGTTGCCCACCTCGTCGGCGATGTCGATACAGCCTTGCATCAACTCCTCCGCGGCCTCCTGATAGGTGGCATAGACGCCGCCGGTAGCCACTTTCATGTAGGAGCCGTAACCCTTGCTGAAGTCGTTGTAGTCTATCTCCGCTTCCTCCAAGATACTTTGTTTCTCGGCGCTGATGTTGCTGACTCCCGCCCACGACGCTTCCAGCGCCACGGTCTGGTTGCGCAGGTCTTCCGCCACCGCCACGAGATAGACCATCTCCGCACGGGTGTAGTTGAGCGCATGCAGCCGCACGTGGCTCTTGTCGGCGTTGTCCGAAGCGTAGAGCATGTACTCCACCGCGTGGAAGCCCAGCAGACCGTAGCCCAACTTATCGCCCACGTAGTCTGCCCCCTGCGCCTCTATCTGCGCCATCTGCGCGGCGTTGCCGAGCATGGCGTCCATGCCGTCTTTGTCCAACGGCCACGAGTCGATATGCGGGTCGATGTTGTGGTTCGCCGCAGGACCGAAGAGGAACGCCTCGCTCAACTCCCAGTACTTGCGTGCGTGCTCCCACTCGTCGGCTGCGGCTTTCACGTCCGCCTCCGTCAGCGTGCCCGCGTCAAAATGGTTCATCATCACTTCGCACTGTGCATAGAGTGCGGTGGTAGCGTCCGCAAGGGAGCGGTAGGTGGGCACCACAGTACCGTCCACATACGCCTCCATCGCGGCTTTCAATGCGGTCTCCTTTGGCGAATCTACGTCCTGACCGCCCTGTTGTTTCTGTTCACAACTTGCCAATGCGAGCCCCAACAGCCCCACGGCTACAAATAGTTTACTTTTCTTCATACGCATGTTGATTATATTATGATTTACACGAATCTTGTCTTGCAGCAACCTCTCCCCTGTCTCTCCCTCGGCTTTCCCCCCTCTCT
>JBJECJ010000039.1:0-13374 GCA_051870955.1 Paludibacteraceae bacterium
TAGAGCGCATGATTCATAATCATGAGGTCCCCAGTTCAATCCTGGGTCCCGCTACTGAGAACGAGCAACTTCCAAGGTTGCTCGTTTTTCGTTAAATTAGTCCGATTATTAAGATTCCCACTCCCTGCACGGTAAGCGGTCATTTTCGCGGGTCTACCGCGGGTCGGTCGCGGGTCGGTCGGGACCTGTTCCTCACTCAAAAAGGTACGATTATTAAGATTCCTACCAAAAGGCTATCCGTCAACCGACGGATAGCCTTTCTTCTTTCGGTGGAGCTAGCGGGATTCGAACCCGCGTCCAAACAAGGAACACGTATGCTTTCTACACGCTTATCTCAGCCTTCATTTTCGACCCGTGGCAAGACCTGAGCCACCAACCGCGGGCTTATCTGCTCCGTTTTCGCTCACCCGTCGCAGCACGGGCAAACTATTCTGTATATTTCCGCACCGCTTTACCCATTCAGCCTACAGACTCGGCTTGGAGCGATGTCTCGTCTCAGCACCTTGTGCCGAGAATAAGCAAACCTACTATACTTCGGTTTAAGCAGCGAGAGCTACAGTGTTGTTGCCAGTTATTGTTTGATAGACAGTATTTACGAGCGTCTCCATCAGTGCTCGGCGTGCTTACACACCCATTCTACCTGCTGTCAAAACCGAATAGCCCCGGTGTGAAAACCGCTGCAAAGTTACTACTTTTTTCTTAAACAGCCAAATTTTTGCCTCAAAAACTTGCATATTTGCTGAGAATTATCTTTTTTAGTCCGGCTCGGGCGGGGGTGTCTGCATGTACTGCTCCTGCTCGGCGATGAGTTGCTTGAAGCGGCGGATTTGGATAAAGAGCATGATGGCGGCGGTGATGGCGGAGAGCGTGTCGCTCACCGGTAGGCTCCACCACACGCCCTGCAAGGGGTCGGAGGTGAAAAGCAACGGCAGCAGCAGCGTCAGCGGAATGAGGTACAGCACCTGCCGCGTCAGGCTCAGGAAGATGGCGTGCTTCGCCCTGCCGATACTCGTGAAGAGATTAATCGTAACTATCTGAAAACCAACCCACAACATGCTCGAGCAGATGATACGCATCGGGCTTACGGTCTGCTCTATCAGCGCGGGGTCGTGCGTGAAGACGCGCACCATGAGATGGGGCAGACACTCGCCCAAGAAAAAGAACGTGGAGGTCGTGATGGTGCCCAAGAGCGCGGTGAGGAAGAACGTGCGCAACATCCGCCGATACTGCTTCGCACCGTAGTTGTAGCCCACTATCGGCTGCATACCTTGGTTGAACCCCATCACAATCATCGCAAAGACAAACACCATGCGGTTAATCACCCCGTAGGACGCTATCGCCATATCGCCGCCGTAGCGGCGGAGTTGGTTGTTGATGATAATCACCACGAAGCAACTCGCCAGATTGGTCAGGAACGGCGACAAGCCCACCGAAAGCGCCTGCCCCGTGATATGCTTATCCAGCCGCCAAATGCCGCGGTGGAAATGTATCAACTGCTTGGGATTCAAGAAGATAGTGAACTGCCACACCACCGCCACTGCCTGCGAGAGCATGGTTGCCAGCGCTGCGCCGCGCACACCCATATCCAAGCCGAAGATGAAGATAGGGTCGAGCACGATGTTCAGCCCCACCGCCACTATCGTTGCCGTCATCGACCATTTGGGGTGCCCCATCGAGCGCAGGATATTATTCAGCCCGTAGTAGATATGCGTGAGGATATTGCCGTAGAGGATTATCTCCATATAATCGCGCGCGTAAGGCAGCGTCTCCTCGCTCGCACCGAACGCCAGCAGGATAGGTTCAAGCCATATCAAGCCCGCCACCATTACCAGTGTGCCGAGCAAGGCATTGAGCACCAGCACATTACCCAGCACTTTGTTCGCAGCCTCGTAGTCTTTCCGCCCCAGCGAGATAGCCAGCACCGTGCTCGCACCCACGCCCACCAGACTGCCGAACGCCGCACAGATATCCATGAACGGCTTTGCCACTGTCAGCGCTGTCAGTCCGTTGGCGCCGCAGCCGTGCCCGATATAGATGGTGTCCACGATGTTGTACAGCGAACTCGCCGTCATCGCAATGATGGCAGGCAAAGAGTACTGCATCAGCAACTTACCAATCGGCGCCGTACCTAATTCTGTGGGAGAAGAAGAGGACAAGTTTTATCTATAAATTTGAAAATTGCCATACAGCACAAAGCATTTTCAAGTTTTCAAATTCTTAATTTTCAAATTGAATTAAATCTTCTCTGCTATCGCTGCAAATATCGCTGCGGCGGGGTGCCCTGTTTGCATAGCGATGGGGGCACCGTCGTCGCCTGCCTCGCGTATGCTCTGCACCAGCGGAATCTGTCCGAGCAGGGGTACGCCCAACTCCTCCGCGAGCTGTTTGCCACCGTCGCGCCCGAAGATATAGTACTTGTTCTCAGGCAGTTCGGCGGGCGTGAACCATGCCATGTTCTCGATGATTCCCAGCACGGGCACGTTTATCTTCTCATTGCGGAACATATCCACGCCCTTGCGTGCGTCCACCAGCGCCACGGGCTGCGGCGTGGTAACCACGATAGCGCCGGTCAGTTGCAGCGTGGAGACCAAGGTGAGGTGGATATCGCTGGTGCCGGGCGGCAGGTCTATCAGGAAATAGTCCAACTCGCCCCAGTTGGCGTCTTGTATCAGTTGCTTGATGGCGTTGCTCGCCATGCCGCCGCGCCACACCACCGCCTGCGCGGGGTCCACGAAGAAACCGATAGACAGCATCTTCACGCCGTACTGCTCAATAGGCGCTATCAGCGTCCTGCCGTCCACTTCTGCAGAGACTGGGCGGCAGTCCTCGGTATGGAACATCTTAGGCATGCTCGGACCGTGGATGTCGGCATCGAGTAACCCCACGCGCATGCCCCGCTGTGCCAACGCAATGGCAAGGTTCGCGGCTACGGTGGACTTACCCACGCCGCCCTTGCCGCTGTGGATGGCAATGACATGCATGGCTTGCAACACCGGCGCTGCCGCCGCGGGTTGCAGGTTCTGCTTCTTGAACTTCGTGTGGATATGCACAGCGGCGTTGGCGTCCACATAGGTCTGCACTGCCACCTCCGCGGCTTTCACCACCGACTTCATAAAGGGGTCGTTGTCTTTCTCGAAGATGAGCGAGAAACTCACCTCCAGTCCGCTGATTCGTATATCATCTTCCAGCATGCCGCCCTCTATCAGGTCTTTCCCCGTGCCCGGGTAACGCACATGCCGCAAGGCATCAATGATTTGTTGTGGGTACATAGTTTCTTCCGTATGAACGATAGGTGTCTTTTTCTATTTCTATCTCAGGCTCTTGAAAATCCGTCTTGTGTTGCAAATTCCATGCCAAATACTTGATGGTCATGCCTCGGTCGAGCCATTGCTTCTCGTAATGCGTCTGCAACATCCGCGCCTCTTCGCCTTCCTTCGTGGGGAGCGCCGCGGTGGTGTTGTAGAGGTCATCCGTATCCGCCACCACGGGGTAGCCGTTCAGCCGCAGCATCTCGCGCGTGTAGGTGTAGAGGAAGGGACTGTCCGTTTTCAGGTGGATGAGTCCCCCCTCGCGCAGCACCTCTTGGTAGCGTTGCATGAAATAGGTGGAGGTCAGTCGCTTGGTGGCTTTTTTCATCTGCGGGTCGCAGAAAGTTATCCATATCTCGTCCACCTCATCGGGAGCAAAGAAACGGGTCAACATCTCGATGTTCGTCCGCAAAAACGCCACATTCGGCAATCCTTGTGCAATCGCCTCTTTGGCGCCCGCCCACATCCGCGCCCCTTTGATATCGATACCGATGAAGTTCTTCTCGGGGCAACGCGCCGCCAGCCCCACCGTATATTCCCCGCGGCCGCAGCCCAACTCCAGCACGATGGGATTGCTATTATGGAAATAGGTCTCGCGCCAATGTCCTGCCATTGCCGCGACGCTCCCTTCCAACTCCATCTGTCCCGCCGTGCATTGGAACACATTGGGGAAGGTCTCCATCTCCGCAAATTTCTTTAATTTATTCTTTCCCACGATTGAATGGTTATTGTTCAGGCATGCAATGCCCTCTTAATTCTTAATTCATAATTCTTAATTCTTCATTATCTCCACCCCTACGCTGACAATGCCTCGCAGTGCTTCTTCGCGCATGCCTTGTTGCAGGGTGATGGTGTGCTCGCCTGCGGCGGGATAATGCCATGCCTCTTCGTAAAGCACGGGCATCTCTATCAGTCCGTTCTTGCCGTTGCCGAGCCACTCGCCGCGGTCATTGGCGAGGTAGAACTCGATAGTGTCCTGCCGTCCGTCATGCCCCACAAAAAGCCACATGTTCTGATATGGGTACATCTCCGTCTGCCGCACGTAGAGCAGTACCTGATAGGTCGCCGCGGTGTCCTCTATCGGATAGCAGAATCGGCATACCGAGTCCTTATGCCAACCGATGGTACTGATATCCTCAAACGCCGAATAGACAATATCCGTCCGACACCCCGCCAACACTACAGCGAGCAGACTACTGAGCAACACTATCCGAATTCTTCCTGTCATTGTTGTTGGGTTTTGCATTCGAGGAGGTGCGGTCGGAAGTGTTATCCCGACTTGTCGGGAGCCGCACCGTTGAGTTACGGGTTGATTGTTTGTTGTTCATACCGTTGCGATTCCCGCCGCGACGGTCATTGCGGTCGCCACGGTCGTTGTTGCGGGGGCGGTTGTTGCGTTTCTTATCGAAGCGCGTGAGGTCATCTTGCCCGACCACGTTCTGATAACCCACTTCCGGTACCTCTACCGCCGTGGTCGATTTGCCGCCGAGGCTGTCGGGTTTCTCGCCGCGCTGGTTCATGGCGATAATCTCTTTCGCGCGTTCGGGGCTGATTACCTGCAAGTTAGCGGGCACACGCGGCGCGGTGGAGTAGGTTACCTCCCCTTTCAGCGGGTCGGTGGCGAATAGATAATAGGTACCGTCTTTGGTCTCCAGCGGCAGGTTGCGCGGCGGCAGTTTCTTCGACGCCTCCTCATAGACGGGCACCTCGTAGTTGAGGCAGCACTTGAGTTTCGCGCACATGCCCGCCAGTTTCTGCGGGTTGGGGCTGATGTTCTGCAAGCGCGCCGCGCCCGTGCCCACCGACGAGAAGTTGGTCATCCACGTGGTGCAGCATAGTTCGCGCCCGCAGGGACCTGTACCGCCTATGCGCCCTGCCTCCTGACGCGCACCAATCTGCTTCATCTCAATGCGCACACGGAAAGTCTCTGCGTACACCTTTATCAACTGGCGGAAGTCCACACGCCCGTCGGCAATATAGTAGAAGATGGCTTTGTTGCCGTCGCCTTGGTACTCCACGTCGCCTATCTTCATCTCCAGCCCGAGCGATTTCGCCAACTGCCGCGCCTTAATCATCGTCGCCTGCTCTTTCGCATGCGCTTCCGCGGCACGCCGTTGGTCCTCGTCGGTGGCAAAACGCACCACGTTGCGCACCTCATAGCGGCTCGTGTCGATACGGTTTTTCTTCATCTGCAGGTGCACCAATCGCCCTGTCAGCACCACCTCGCCCAGGTCTTGCCCGGGGTTGGCTTCCACCACCACCACGGAGCCTTTCTCCAGAGGCAAATGCTCCGTGTTGTGGAAATAGCCCTTGCGGGTGTTCTTAAACTGCACCTCCACCAAGTCGGTCTCTTGTGCGTTCTCCGGCAGGTCTGCCAGCCAGTCGGTTACGGGCAACATGTGCGCCGAGTTGCGGCAGCACGCCTTGGCGGTATAGTGGCAACCTATCTCATTCAGTGTATATTTGTTATCCATATGTTGAAACTTTGTGTTATTAACTTCGTGTTGAGAACTTCGTGTATTTAACTTCGTGTTGGGAACTGCGTGTTGCTCCGTGTACAGCCCGCAAGGGCTTTATTACACGAAGTATCATACAGCACGTCAGCGCTTTATCAGCACTATCATCTGCAGACATAGGTCAAAGAATATCATCTTCGCGTTTCCGTTCTGCTCTATCTGCCGCTCGGCGCGCGCCAGTTCATCCATTATCCGCTCCACGTTCCCGCTATGGATGAACCGTGCGAACTTCGTGGAGAACTCCGCCTCGGCGTTGGTCTGGTAGTTCAGCGCCGCCTGTTGCTGCAGGTTGTAGATGTAGTTTTCCCGCACCTGCCGCTGCGCATACTGCAAAAAGGCTTTCTGCTTCTCGCGTCCCACTTTCGAGTCCGCCATCGCCTCGCTCCAGCGTCTGAGCCGTTGCAGCGACTCAAATTTCTTCTGCTTGTCTTGCAGCACCCCCACCGTGTAGGCATCGCGCATCAGCGCCTTGAAGTCCTCCAACTGCCGGTTGTTCTCCTCACCTGACGCCATCAGTCTCCGCGCCGCCACCACGCTCCCGTTGGCTATCCGCGCGATGTCGGCGGGCACGCCCTGCCGCTGCATCTCCTCTTCCGACACCTTTCCTATCCTCACCTGCTGCACGCGCGACAGGATGGTACTCAATAGCCCCTCGGGGTGCTCGCTCACCAGCAGGAACACCGTCTTCTCCGGCGGCTCCTCCAGCAGTTTGAGCAACTTGTTGGCGCAACTCACGTTCATCTTCTCCGCCTGCCATATCACCATCACCTTATACCCGTCGCCAAAGGCTTTCAGGCTCAGTTTGCGCACTATCTCGCCGCTCTCTTTCTCGTAAATCATCCCCTGCTTCGTCTCCACGCCCAGCCGCTTGTACCAGTCCTCCAAGTCGAAGTAAGGCGCTTCTTGCAACTGCTCTCGAAACTGCGGGTAGAAGTCGTCGCACACCTCCCCGCTCGTTCCCTTCACTATCGGGAAAGCGAAATGCAGGTCGGGGTGCTGCAAGTTCTTGTACTGCAAGCAGGTAGGACACACGCCGCACGAGTCCTCCGCCGTCCTGTGCGGGCAGTTCAAGTACTGCGCATAGGCTATCGCCAGCGGCAACTTGCCCACACCCTCCGGACCGGCGAACAACTGCGCATGCGCCACGCGACCCTCCTGCACCGACTGCCGCAGCCGTTGTTTCACCTCTTCTTGCCCGATGATGTCCTTGAATTGCATATCTGCTCAAACGCTCAAAATCGCCGCAAAGTTACGAAAAAAAATCCACATATCCAAATTTTCTTCTTTATTTTATCGGAAAACACCGAACTGCGCAAACAAAACTCTCCGAATTAACAGGAGGCTGCCTAACTTGACTTGTTAGACAGCCCCGGAACTTGTTTATCCCGACAAGTCGGGAAAATTTGGCGCCTCTCTTTATAGTCCCTTCACCCTTCTCACCGAATGGATGGTCTCACCCTTGGCGTTGACCAAGTCCAAACGGAGTTCGTCTTTGGTAAAACTCAGTATGGAGAATCCTGCTTGTCCGCTGACAAAGAGGGTGCCCTCTGTCTTTTCCACGTGGCTACGGGCAAGCGAGCCGGCGGAATTGACTACATAATCGGTTTGGGCTCCTTGGGGGCGGATGTGCTGAAAATTATGGATATGACCGCAGATATACATATCCGCACGATGCCGATGGAGGATGGAGCCCACACGCTTTTGCATATCGCTGCGCTCACTCTCACTCTTTTGGGTGAAGGCATAGACGGGATGATGTCCTACCACCACCACCCAATCCTCTTTCGCATCCCGCAGTTCGCTCTCCATCCACGCCAACTGTTGATTGCCGTCTTGTCCTGCTACGGAAGGATAGTCCACCGAGTCTTTGTGGTATTTGTCAATCAACGGCGTGGTGTCGATGAAGACCACGCGGAGGGTGGCACCGTCTTCCTCAAAGACCTTGCTGTAATAGCGTGCCGGCATCTGCCATCTCCTGCTCACGGCGGAATAATCCAACACCGCTTGCGTATTCCCTCTGTACTCGTGATTTCCGAGGATGGGATACCACGGTATCTGCAGTGCCGGATGGCTGTAGATGAGTTCGTAGTTGGTCATCCACAGCGGGTCATCCACACTCTCTACACCCATAAAATGATGGATGTCCCCCAGTGCCAACACCGCCTCTATATCCTGCTCTTCCGCCATCTTCCCCATCAGTTCGGCGATGGTTTTCTGCTCGTAGTAGCCGTTGCGACCTAAGTCGTTGACCACCAGCAGACGCATCTGAGCGGAAGATACTGCTGCCCAAGCAAGCAGCAGTATCAAAAATCCTGTCTTTCTCATTTCGTTCCAAATGCACCGAATTGCGCTTCCAAAGCGGGTGATACGTATGATTTCGAACCGATAGTGAGCCCTTTAGCAAAATAGGGCGTTACTGTTCCCTCGGCTCCCTTCAGCGCAGGCGACCCCGCAGACAGATGCAAATCCCATGTCGGGTCAAGCGCATAGGCGGTCAGGCTGACCTGATGAATATCAAACGATACAAATTGGGGGTCTAACAGTTGGTCGGGCTTAGAGATTTGGCTGTGTACATCAATGGCGGGGTTGTAGTTCTTGTTTTCTTGCGCATAGCCCTCCGCAGGGTTGCCTACCGTCGCATCACCTACGATGGGAGTAGTCTGCGAACCGGACGCATAGAAGTTGTAATCAATCACCGACTTGTCGTCAAACCCGCCATCGGATTTGTTCGGGTCTTTGTAACTCGGGGTCATCGCGCGGAACTTACAGTTTACCATCAAGTTGTTGACGATGGTTACCAATGCGTTCTTTTCCACATAGATACATCCGCCTTTCTCTCCATCGCGACGCCAACCTGCGTTGACAATGGTATTGTTGTATGCCGTCGCTTTCATCTGTCCGCGGGTCTCGCTTTGTCCCGAGGACGAGAGTTTCAATCCGTTGGTGTTTGGCGAGAACATCAGGTTGCCTGCTATATCGGCAATCACACCTGCTTTCATGTTTACGGCTTCTGCGCCGGTGTAGCCGTTGGCAACAAAGGTGTTGCGGGAGATGATGGCGCTGCCGCCCATCATGTAGATACCGTCCGATGCACCGTTGCGAATCACGCAGTCGGTGATGACATAGCGTCCGTTGATGTTGTTCGTCGTGATTTGCGGGTACATATCATCTCCCGCAGTATAAACGCCCTCTACGGCAGCGGGCGACCCCTCGATAACCTGTGCACCGGTATATTCGATTATCACGTGTTCGAGCGCCATCTCGTCGCAGGATTCGTAGGCAACGATGCCGCCCCACAAGCCCTTGAAGGTGTTCGCTTCCGTACGCAGTTCGGGAGCAACGCTGAAGGTGATGGGTTGCGCTTCGGTGCCTAAGGCGTAGAGGTTACCCTTCACCTCTATTTCCACGGGCACGTGGTTCACGCCTACACCTTCATTGGCAACGATGACCGTTACCCCCGGTTCGATGGTGAGCGATTCGCCTTCGGGTACCACCAAGTGGCGATCCAGATGAATCATCTCTCCCGACTTCCACACGCCCGAAACGATGATTTCCGTCTCGGTCTCATTGGTGGTGGAGGAGTTGTTGTTGTTCTCGTTTTCCTGTCTCTCGCAGGAGAGAAGAAGCAAGCCGCAGATAACACTCAGGGCTGAGCATAGAAAATTCTTTCTCATGTTCGTAAAAAATTAAATGATACGATTATGTTAGTTTTGCAGTTTGTACCTGACGCCAATCATGATGGTTTGTCCGTATCGTTCTTCTCGCTCTAAGATGTTGTCTCGGTAGCGCGGGAAGTCGGTTACGCCGTCGGTGTGGGGACCTTTTTGTATGTATCGAATCATAGGCAGGTCTATCAGGTTGGTGGCTTTGAGGTAGAGTTCCACCCCGCATTTCCATGCTTTCTCGGCAGAGAGTTCCAAGCGGAAATACTCATTCTCCCAGATGTCATTTTCATACCAGTTGGACACCTCCGCCAATCGTTTCCCGATGAAACTGCCCGTGATTTGCGCGTTGATTCCGTGTTCCGTATCCTTGTAAATTAAAGAGAGGTTCGCCACGTGAGCGGCTTGTCCGGCGAGGGGACGCGACTGACTGACAATCACAATTTCGTTTCCTTCCATGTGGCGTTTCTCCGTGGTGATACGCGAGAAGGTGTAGGTGTAGTTGCACTTGATACCGAAATGCCGAAAGTATTTCAGAACGTCCACCTCCACGCCTGCGTTGTTGGCGTTGCCTAAGTTCAGCGGGGTGTAATACATATCCTGCCCCTCGGTGATAAGTCCGTATTCTATCGGGTTTTGCAGGTGTTTGTAGAATACGCCTACCATGAACTGTTCGTCTGCCTGAGGGAAGAACTCCCATCGGAGGTCCAAGTTATCGGCTATCGTATGTTTCAACTCGGGGTTGCCCTTCTCTTTGTACTCTTCGTTGATGATGCTGTAGGGGACTATTTCAAAGAAACTCGGGCGGTTGATTCCTCGGTAATAACTGAGGTGCAGGTTCATTTTGGGGGTGATGTGATACTTCAGATTGGCGGACGGCAGGTAGTCCCAGTATTGCTGGCTGCCTTTACCGTCTGTCGTGCGGGGGTATTTCAGTTCGTAGCCCTGATTCGTGTGTTCCGCACGAAATCCCGCCTCGACTTCAAAGTTCTTCTTCTTGAAGGACAACATGACATATACCGCGCCTATCTGCTCCGTCGCATCGTAGTTGAGAGGGTCTCCCACGTTCCCGTACTCGCGGGGCGTGAGCAGGAGTTCGCTGAAGTTGCTCCAGTCGGTGCCGTACACCTGATACGACTCCGTGCCTGTGGAACTGTCGAAGGTATATTCGTTGAAGAACGATGTGCGCTTCTTGTCGCGATACATTCCGCCCGCCTTCAGCGTCCATTCCTCCGTGGGTTGCCAACTGAGGTTGAGATACCCTGCCCAATCCCTGTCGGAGTTGTGCTCCCAGCGGCGAGTGGCGGCTTTATTGGTCTGAAGATGAGAGCCTTGCAGGTATATCTGTGCATTGTCGGGCGTGCTGTTTCCGGCAATAGAGAACACCCCTTTCCAATCGAGGACAACCGTCTTTTGCGCCATCGTATGTTCGCCCGACAGCGTGCTGTTGAAGACCTGCTGACGGTTGTGTTTCATACGGATGTTGGCAGATTGTTCCGCTTCGGCTATCCTCACCTCGTCATCCCCCATCCATAGGTAGCCGTTGTACCACTTCAACTTGTGTTGCGCGGTAATCGCATAGTCCAGTTTCGCATGTAGAGCCACACGCTGTTTCATGTCGGAATAGGTGCGGGTCTCTTGGTCATCCGTGGATTTGGTGTAGTTGTAGTAGTTCATGTTCTTGCCTCGGTGGATGTTCTGATAACTTGCCGAGAGCAGAAATCCGAATTTGTCGTTGCATACGCGGTCGCCGTACGCCAGCGAGGCTATCAAGTCGGGCAGAGGAATACGCGAACGAATATCCAGACTTTTCATGCCGAAATCCCCTGCACTCACTTTATTGTGCCCGATATTCCCCATCCGCTCATCGGGCGATTGTTTCTCAATAGACTGATAGTCAGAACTGAAGAACGGGCGTTTGAAATAAGTGGCATTGTAGCCGGTCGAGATGTTGGCGGTCAGCAGCCGACGCGCCGGTGCATCTTTCATCACCAAGTTCACCGCACCGCCTATCCCGTCCCCTTCCAAGTCGGCGGTCAGCGATTTGTGAACCTCTATGCGGGAGAGTATCTCCGAGGGAAACAGGTCAAGGGGCACGAAGCGGTTCTTATTGTCCGGACTCGGGATTTTGATACCGTTCACCAAGGTGTAGTTGTACCGCTTGTCCATGCCTCGCAGAATGGCATACTGTCCTTCTCCCGAAGAGTTGCGCTCCACGGTAACGCCCGACATGCGCTGTATGATATTGCCCACCGTGATGTCGGGAGCCAACTCCATCGCCTTCGAACTCAATACATTAACTACGTTCGATGAGTTCCGCTCTATCTCGATGGCTTTTGCGGCGGTACTCCCGTTGTAGTTGGACACCACGGTTACCTCGCTGATACTGGTGGTCTGCTCTCGCAGTCGGATAACCATGCGGCTGCCCTCGTAAGGCACCTCCACCGACTCAAACCCCATATACGAGCAGCAAACCACAGGATGTGCCGTCTCGGTGCGAAGAACAAACGTGCCGTCCAGACCTGTCGTTGTCCCGCCGGTCGATTCGCCCTTGATACGAATCGTGGCACCCACAAGGCTCTCTTCCGTCAGCGAGTCCAACACCACTCCTCTGATTTCGATCGCGGAAGCCTCCCTGCACAAGAACAATGCCATGGTCATTGACAAAAGTGTTAGTAACCGTTTTCTCATTCTGTTGCTTCTCAAGTGTGCGTTTGTAATGATAGCACTTGTACCAAATTCGAGTGCAAAAGTACTGCTTATTCTTAATATGAGCAACAAAATGCAAATTCTTCATAAAAACTTAACAAAATAGACACTGCCGTTTTGGGGACAAATCAACAAAAAAACACCCCGTTAATTCGAGATTAAGGGGGGTTGAAAGAGGGGTGCTTTACCTAATTATAAAATCCTCGGAAGGTACTTACCGGATGATTTGTATGGCTTTCATCATCCCAGCGCGATGTCGAGAATCATCATCAGCACGAAGCCCGCGGTGAAGCCGAGGGTGGGGATGTTAGTGTGCGGCTCGGCTTGGCTCTCGGGGATGAGTTCCTCCACCACCACGTACATCATCGCGCCAGCGGCAAACGCCAGCAGATAGGGTAGGGCAGGCGCGATATGTGCAAAAAGCAGTATCGTTATCAGGCCCGCCACGGGCTCCACCACGCCCGACAACGCCCCCACGCCGAACGCTTTCGAGCGGCTCATGCCCTCCGCCCGCAGCGGCAGCGAGAGTATCGCCCCCTCGGGGAAGTTCTGAATAGCCATGCCTACGGAGAGCGCCAGCGCCGCCGACAGACCGATACCACTCCCACCTTCCAGCATGCCCGCGAGGATGACGCCCACCGCCATGCCCTCGGGGATGTTGTGCAGCGTTACCGCCACCGCCAGCATGGTGGTGCGTTTCCACGGCTTCCGCTGCTTCACGCCCTCAGGCTCGGCGGCGCCTGCGTGCAGGTGCGGAATCAGCGTGTCGAGCAACAACAGGAACAGCACCCCAAGCACAAACCCCACCGCCGCAGGCACCCACGCCCACTTGCCCATCGGCTCACTAATCTGCATGCTCGGTATCAGCAGCGACCACACGCTTGCCGCCACCATCACCCCCGCCGCAAAGCCCAGCAGCAGTTTATGCCACAGCGCATTCAACGCCCCGCGCAGCAGATACACCATCGCCGCACCCAACACCGTGCCCGCAAACGGCACCAATAACCCTAATGCCAACCACATAAGACAATATGATTTATGAATTAATTACGCTGCAAAAGTACTACAATTTTTTGGAATGTGCAAGAGCAGGGTAGGGAATGTGTCATTTTGTCAATCGAAACAGTGTCTTACACGTAATAAGGTTTACACATAGGATGAATAAAAAGTGTCAAATTT
>JBJECJ010000040.1:0-13158 GCA_051870955.1 Paludibacteraceae bacterium
CAAATCTATACAAACTTTTTCTCTTAATCAACACAGGCTTTTACCGGTGAACCCAGGAAAGGCTCGAGACAGCGTATCGGGAGATTGGCGGCGGCGAGGAATCGGGCAGGGTTCAAGAGGCAGGGCGTCCGATTTTTGTATCGCCCTACGACATGAAGTTCGGAGAAAAATAAAATAGGACTTGCATATTTCAGAAAAAAGCAGTAATTTTGCAGCGGAAACCAATACACTTTTTCGCCATGAATATACGACCTACATACCTTCGTCGGACGACCCACCGCGTGCGGGTGGGAGAGTTGTTTATCGGCAGCGAGTACCCTATTCGTTTGCAGACTATGGCAAACACCTCTACCAACGACATCGAAGGCTCGGTGGCGCAGGCGTTGCGGTGCGCGGAAGCCGGCGCGGAGTTGGTGCGGTTCACCACGCAAGGACTGAGGGAGGTGGAGGCACTGGGGAAAATCAAGGAGAATTTACGAAGTACGATTTACGATTTACGATTGGCGGCGGAGTCTATTCCTCTGGTGGCGGATGTGCATTTTCAGGCGGATGTGGCAGACGCGGCGGCGCAGGTGGTGGAGAAAGTGCGTATCAACCCCGGGAACTACATTGACCCCGCGCGGAAATTCAAGCATATCGATTACACGGACGAGGAGTATCAGGCGGAGTTGGAGCGGCTGGACGCGCGTTTCTGTCGGCTGCTTGAGATATGCAAGGCGCACGGCACCGCCCTTCGTCTGGGCGTGAACCACGGCAGCCTGAGCGACCGAATCATGTCGCGCTACGGCGACACGCCGGCGGGCATGGTGGAGAGCGTGATGGAGTTCCTGCGCGTGGCGGTGCGCGAGACGTTTGCGGACATCGTGATTTCGGTGAAGGCGAGCAACACGCGCGTGATGGTGGAGACCGTGCGGCTGCTGGTGAAGGAGATGGACAAAGAGGGCATGACCTTCCCGCTGCACTTGGGCGTTACGGAGGCGGGCGAAGGCGAGGACGGGCGTATCAAGTCGGCAGTGGGCATCGGGGCGTTGCTCGCGGACGGCATAGGCGACACCATCCGCGTGAGCCTGAGCGAGGCACCGGAGCGGGAGATACCTGTGGCGCGGGCGCTGCGCGACTACTTTGCCGACCCGCAGTCGATACGTTATCAGTCGGATGCCGTCAGGCTGTCGGTGGAGGGGAAGACGGCGGTGTATGCGTCGTCGCAAGCCGACTGGGGGCTGATGCAGTTGCAAGCCGCCGCCGAGTGCGGGCGGGTGCTGTGGGACGAGGGGTGTACGGAGTTGGTGTTGCAGAACCCCAACTTCACGGCAGAGCAGTTGGAGCAGTTGGCGCGGGACATCTTGCAAGCCGCGCGCATACGGATGTACAAGACGGAGTATATCTCCTGCCCGGGCTGCGGGCGGACGCTGTTCGACCTCGAGAAGACCATCGCGGAGGTGAAAGCGGCGACGGCGCACTTGAAGGGGCTGAAGATAGGTATCATGGGCTGTATTGTGAACGGCCCCGGCGAGATGGCAGACGCCGACTACGGGTACGTGGGCGCGGGGCGCGAGCGCATCAGCCTATACCGCGGCAAAGAGTGCGTGATGAAGAACATCCCGCAGGAAGAGGCAGTCGAGCGGTTGCTGGAATTGATTGAAGAAGATAAGGCGGAGAAAGGGGAGTAATAGCGGAATTTTGCAAAGCAGAGTGTGCAAATAGCATGTTTTTTGAAAAGAATTTGCATAATTGTAGATTTTTTCGTAATTTTGCAGCGGAAATCAGAAATCAGTACGTTGTATGCGTATCGTTGCCAAAAGTACTATTACTACAGAAAGAGCATATCGCGCAGCACTGAAGCGGATAGATGCTTTGTTGCCGTTGGTGGACGATGAGCATTACTCATTGAACGACCCGAACGTGCGTGAATTAGAAACCATCACATCAGAAGTAGAAGCCTACGAGGCCATCCATTATCCAATCCAAATACCCGACATGGCAATGGCATGAGGCATTCATCGAACTATTAAACATTACACAGATATGACAATGCAGAAAAGTCCACTTCAGATTGCGCGGCAGAGTTACCAACCTAAGATGCCGGTAGCACTGCGCAGCGCAGTACGCCTTGTAGAAGGCGAGAAAACGCAGTCCGTAGCCGACCAAGCGGAGATTCAGTCGCTCTTCCCCAACACCTACGGTCTGCCCGTCATCACCATGGAGCCCGCAGAAGGCACCAACAGCAGCGAGCCGTTTAACATCGGCGTTATCCTCTCCGGCGGTCAAGCCCCCGGCGGACACAACGTCATCTGCGGTCTGTACGACGGACTGAAAGCGCTCAACCCCCAGAACCAACTCTACGGATTCTTGGGCGGTCCCAGCGGCTTGATTGAAGGCAAATATACCCTGCTGACCGACGAGGTGATAGACGACTACCGCAACACCGGCGGCTTCGACATCATCGGCTCGGGGCGTACCAAACTGGAAGAGACATGGCAGTTTGACAACGGTATCGAGGTATGCAACAAACTGGGTATCAAGGCGATAGTCATCATCGGCGGCGACGACTCGAACACCAACGCCTGCGTATTGGCAGAGTACTACCTGCAGAAGAAATGCGGTATTCAGGTTATCGGCTGCCCGAAGACCATCGACGGCGACCTGAAGAACAACATGATTGAGACCTCGTTCGGCTTCGACACCGCTTGCAAAGTGTATAGCGAGTTGATTGGTAACATCCAGCGCGACGCCAACTCGGCGAAGAAATACTGGCACTTCATCCGCCTGATGGGTCGCTCGGCTTCGCATATCGCCCTCGAGTGCGCGCTGCAGAGCCAGCCGAACATCTGCTTGATTTCGGAGGAAGTGGAGGCGAAGAGCATGACGCTGAACGACATCGTGGAGCAGATAGTTGAGGTGATTGTTGACCGTGCGAACGCCGGACTGAACTTCGGTACCGTGCTTATCCCCGAGGGACTCATCGAGTTTATCCCTGCAATGCGCGTGCTGATACAGGAGTTGAACGACATGCTCGCTCAGAACGAGGAGTTTGCCGGTCTGGAAGGCGACGACGCGAAACGCGAGTACGTGAAGTCGATGCTGACTCCTGCCTCCTGCGAACTGTTCCGCTCGCTGCCGAAGGCTATCGCCAAGCAGTTGACACTCGACCGCGACCCGCACGGAAACGTGATGGTGAGCCAAATCGAGACCGAGAAACTGCTCATCGAGATGGTAAGCAAGCGCTTGGCACAACTGAAAGCCAACGGCGTGTACAAAGGTAAGTTCTCCGCGCTCAACCACTTCTTCGGCTACGAGGGACGTTGCGCCATCCCGTCGAACTTCGATGCAGACTACTGCTACTCGCTCGGCATGACGGCTACCCACCTCATTGCAGCCGGCAAGACGGGTTACATGGCACTGGTGCGCAACCTGACCAAGCCCGCTTCGGAGTGGATTGCAGGCGGTGTGCCTATCACGATGATGATGAACATGGAGAAGCGTAACGGCAAGATGAAACCCGTTATCCAAAAGGCACTCGTTGACCTGAACGGTGCGCCCTACCTCTACCTGAAATCGCACCGCGCAGAGTGGGCAGACGCCAACACCAGTTACATCTACCCGGGTCCGATACAGTACTACGGACCGTCGGAGGTCTGCGACCTGCCGACCCACACCCTGCGCTTGGAGCAAGAAGGGAAATAAGGTAGGACAGCTGTCCGGGTACGCAGGCGTCCCCGCCTGCTGAAAACCGTTCACTGAAGAATTAAGGATGAAAGACTGATT
This sequence comes from Paludibacteraceae bacterium, assembly GCA_051870955.1. Classification (GTDB taxonomy): domain Bacteria; phylum Bacteroidota; class Bacteroidia; order Bacteroidales; family Paludibacteraceae; genus Colicola. The sequence goes on from JBJECJ010000040.1 coordinate 3,766, forward strand.
AGCCTCGAAAAGTCGGAGGCGATTGGTCTTTCATCCTTTTTTTATCACTCTGCCTTGCCTTCCATGGTACGGAAGTAATCGCTTCGGATGATGAGGTCGGAGAGGCGATAGGCTTCTTGTTCGGTGCAAGGACGGTTGTTGCGCGCTGCGGAGTCCAGCAGGTTGACGCCAAACCCGTGCCAATAGTAGTCCTCTGCCCCTATCAGATGCAGGATGGTCGGGAAGATATCCATCTGATAGCAAGTGTCCGTAACCTGTATATTCCCCTCTATCTCTGGCGAATAGATGATGAGCGGGGTGAAGGTATGCCCCGTCTGCATGGGTATGCCGTTCTCTCTTGCAAACTTATCCATTTCTGCATTTTGACTGCGGAATATCGTGTGGTCGCCGGAGATGACGATGGTGGTGTTCTCTGCCAAAGGACTATCTTGGATAGCATTCAGCAACTCGCCTACGCAGGAATCGGTGTACGCAAGGCAATTAAGATAGGCGGACATGAGATTAGGCATACCATCCACCACATGTTTCGGATGGGTGGAACCATACGTAAAGGGCATGTGGGAGGAGAGTGTTATTCCTAATACACAGAAATTGCTGTCTTGTTGCAGGGAATATGTTGTTAGTGTTTTCAAAATCTCTTTATCACCCCATGCTCCCGGTTTGCGTGGTTCAACGAGTTCTTTGAAGTGGTAACTATATGTTACAATGGATTGTTGCCACATTCCCAGCGCGGGATTGACGATTGCGGAATGAAAGTAAAAGTTCGCATAGTTGGGATAATCATTGTCTCCATAAAGCCGACAAGTAGCTCCGTCTTGGATTGGCAAAAGTCCCGTAACGTCTATCATTTGTCCATCTGCCGACACACCATGTCTAACCTGCGAACGAAGTTTATCGGCATACAGCACATGTTCTTGCAGGGTAAGTTGCTGTAAACAAGGCATATAAGCAAATCCGCAAACGCTATCAATAGGCCATGACTCCAAACTCTCAAAGAGGATGAAAATCAGATTTGTTTTGGGAGTGATAAGGACGTCTGCATCGGCTGTATGAATATATCTCGCTATCTCTTTTTGTTGAGAATCCGATAATTGAACATTCTTTTCGGCGGCAGATAGCATACTATAAACAAAGCACGCAGGAAAATAACTGATAATAGAGTTATTTTTCACGAAATGTCCCCCATTAAAATCCGTCCATAATTCGGTATAAAAAATACTACAAACCACTCCAAATGGAAATGCATATATTTTCGCATTAGGTACTTTTTTCCTATAATTTAATCCGTAGGCATAGTTACACAAAAACATAAGTCCAATGGAAATAATTATAGTGATGATGAAGTGAAGGTATTTTCTTTCTTGGACTTTTTGCAGATATAGAAGTAAAAAAATTGCTGTATATAATATCGTGAGAATTGGCATGATAAAGATGTCCCAGCCCATAAAAGTGAGGAGCGAGTCCCAGAAACCACTCATGTTGTCCGCCATTTTCATTGTCTCCACAGAGAGAAAAAGCGTGTTGGCTTTGTAGTAGAACAAGTTGGCAATCAGCCAAATATCCGTAAGAAGATGGGCTACGACAGTCCACCAATAGCGTTTCGTGATGAAGATAAAAGAGCCAAGAAAAAGAATCGGCGTAACTTTCCCTCCCCAGAAGCGAATAAATTCCAAAAGTTCTTTCCACGAAAAATGGACAAAGACATTAGGGAAACAACTCTTATGGAAAATCATGGTTTTAGCGAATAGGACGACAGAGAATAGGAAGAACACTGTCCATACGGTGCGGTTGTCTTTCGCAAACCATGCACGAAGGCGAGACAAGAGGGTTGTTTGCATATATATTTTTTTATATTGTTCATACACAAGAAACAATGCTTTTTGTACTAAAAAACGACACTCTTCTTGCAAAAAATGACGCGCAAAGGTACTACAAATTCACCAAATACGCAAGTTTTTGCGGCAAAAATTTGGTTATTTTTATGGAAAAGTAGTGTTTATAAAAAATTGCCTTCCCATCCGAGACTTATCTTTTGGCACACAAGTGCTATCTTTTATATTTTATGTACGATATTTATGATTTATCGTAATTTGGTATAATTTTTGCAATTCGGTAGTTCGGTGTCAGTCCCACTGGTCCCTAACCACTGACCACTATTCACCAAAATGCAAACAAAACATTTCCTATCCATCCTCCTCTCGGCACTTCTGCTCTGCCCGGTCTTTATCCGCGCGCAGTACAGCGACCAAGACCTCTACAACGCCTACTTACGTCGCGACATGGACCACTGGAAGCAGTACTTGGACGCGAACGCATGGCAAGACCTCTCGCTGAGCGAGAAGAAGCGCTACCTGAACTACGAATACGGCTATATCGCCCCCGCCATCGACACCAAGAAACCGTGGGCGGAGGACTATCTGAAAGCGTTCGAGAGTCATGTGGAGGAGATGTACAAAGCCAATCATATCTCCGAGGCACATTATTATATGTATATGTCGTCTGTCTGTGCCTACGACTTCATGCTCAACCGCGGGCACCTGTTCACATCGGGTGTCAAGTCGTTCAAGCACGTGAAGAAAGCCACCGAGTTGGCGCCCGATGACCCCTTCGTGCTGACGCTGATGGCAAACGTGGAGTTCTACGCGCCTTCCGCCTTCGGAGGCGACAAAGAGGAAGCTTTGAAAATGTTTCAGAAAGCCCGCCGACTCTTCGAGACCACGACCGCCTACGAGTACCTTTGGAACTACGCCTCTATGCGTCTCTGCATTGCCCAGTGCTACGAGAAGACGGGCGATGTGGAGAAGGCCATCCGCACATGCCAAGAGATTCTGGAGAGCATTCCCGACTTCTCCTACATCCGCGACGAATACCTCCCCAGACTGCAACAACTGGCGAAGAAGTAATGAAAAGGAGCAAGGAACAAGGAGCCAAACTTGTCCCGACTTCTCGGGAGAACCAAGACAGATTACCTGCGTCTCTGAGGTCTCAGAGTCGAAGCCGTTTCGTCTTGGCTCTTGGTTCTTGGTTCCTGACTCCAAAAGTCTTGCTTCTTGGCTCCTTGTTCTTGGTTCTACTTGCCCCGCCCGCCTCTGCGCAGCCGCACAGTGAGCACCGCAACGGGTACACCGCACACCTCGTGCGGGTGCCCGTTTCGCATGCTGACACCGCCACGGGCTACCTGCTCATCCCCGACAGCGCCGTGCAATCCCCCGCCGTGCTGGTACTCCACGACCACGGCGCCCGCTTCACCATCGGCAAAGAGAAAATGGTCTGCCCTATCTGCCCCGCGGAAGCCGACTCCGCCTGCGAAATCACCCTGCAAGACGCCCGCCGATGGGTGAACAAGTTCTACGACGGCATGTTCGTGGGCGACTCGCTCGCCCAAGCCGGCTATGTCGTCTTGGCGATAGACGCCGTCTATTGGGGAGAACGCCAACAAGCACCAACCCGCTCTGCCTGCGAAGCGGTCAATCCAAAATCCTACCAACCCATCTACTACCAACACCACCTCCGCCAATACGGCGAAGCGTGGTTCGAGACCATCCTGCGCGACGACCGGGCTTGCGTGGACTACCTCCGCCGCCTCCCCTGCGTGGACTCCGCGCGTATCGCCGCCTTCGGCTTCTCGATGGGTGCCTTCCGCGCATGGCAACTGGCGGCAAGCGACACCCGCGTCAGGGTCTGCGTCGCCGCCAACTGGATGACCACCCGGGCGGACCACCTCGGTAGTACCCTCCTCCCCTCCGACGCCAACCCCTCCGCCTACTCCATGTACCTCCCCGACTGCCCCGCCGACTATCCCGAGACCGCCGCCCGCATCGCCCCGCGCCCTTTCCTGCTGCTCTACGGCGAGCAAGACCCTCTGTTCACCCCCAACAGCGTCCAAGCCGCCATCCGCACCATCGACGCACGCTACCACGACTCGCTGCCTGCCGCACACGGACTTTTCCAAGCCAAGCCCATGCCCTACAAGCACTTTTTCAGTCGGCAACACTGGCAAGAACTCCGCCGATTCCTGCACGACCACCTGTAAGAATTGTCCAAATTTCGCATAAATCCACCACCTATCCTCCCCGCCCAAACCGCACGCTCAGCGTCCAAATCACACCGATTTTGGACGCTTTTTTTGTCGAAATAGCCCCAAGATTCTATCGCAACATTATCGGAACATTATCGCAACATTATCGTAACATAACCGCGGGTAAGTCGCGGGTAAGTCGCGGGTAAGTCGCGGGTCTCCCCTCCCACCGACGTACCTCCGCCCCACCCCGCCGCTCACCCCCTCCCAAGTCCAAGCAAATTGTCCAAAACACGTATCCCGAGACGCGCGCCCCACCCCACCGCCGCTACACTGAAAAATATAAAACAAGAAAAGTGGGAAAAAACTTTGATATGCTACTTTTTTTTTGTACCTTTGCAGTCGATTTTGGACGCAAAAGCCCGAAGTTCCAAGACCCGAAACTGAGAAACCTCGAATCAAAAACGCACACAAAAGAAACATAGTATGAACTTTACGCATTTGCATGTACACTCGCACTATTCGATGCTGGACGGTATGTCGAAAGTGCCGGACATAGTAGAGAAATGTCTCCGCTGCGGGATGAACGCCGTGGCGCTGACCGACCACGGGAACATGTACGGCATCAAGGAGTTGCTGGACTATTGCAAGAAAGTGAACGGCAGGCTGAAAGAGGCGGCGGGCGACGGCGCGTTTGTGCCTTTCAAGCCGATAGCGGGGTGCGAGTGTTACTGCGCGCGGCGCGGACGCCACTCCATGACCGATGAGAAAGCCATGAACGGCGAGGGGCGCGAGTACATCATCGACCGCTCCGGATGGCATCTCATCCTGCTGGCGAAGAACAAAGTGGGCTACCACAACCTCTGCCACATCGTGAGCGAGAGTTTCATGGACGACGCCTACAACTACACCGCGCGTATCGACCGCGAGTTGTTGGAGAAATACCACGAGGGGCTGATATGCTCGTCGGCATGCTTGGGCGGGGAGTTGCCGCAGAAAATCATGGCAGGCGACATGGCTGGCGCGGAGGAGACCATCGAGTGGTTCAAGGGCGTGTTCGGCGAGGACTATTACATTGAGATTCAGCGTCATCAGACCGACAAGCCGCGAGCCGACCAAGTGGTGTACCAGCGGCAGAAAGAGGTGAACCCCATCCTGATAGACTTGGCGAAGAAGCACGGCGTGAAGGTGATTGCGACCAACGATGCGCACTTCGTGAACGAAGAGAACGGCGAGGCGCACGACCGACTGATTTGCCTGAGCACGAACCACTACGTGGACGAAGAAGACCGTATGCACTACACCAAACAGGAGTGGGTGAAGACGCCCGAGGAGATGGAAGCCATCTTCGGCGACATCCCCGAAGCGCTGACGAACACGCAGGAGATAGTGGACAAAGTGGAGATTTACGACATCGACTCGGGTCCTATCATGCCCAACTTCCCCATCCCCGAGGAGTTCGGCACGGAGGAGAGTTACCGCGAGAAGTTCACCCCCGAAGACCTGTTCAACGAGTTCACGCGCAACGAGCACGGCGAGGTGGTGTTGAGTCAAGAGGAGGCGGAGAAGAAGGTGAAGAAACTGGGCGGCTACGACAAGCTCTACCGTATCAAGTTGGAGGCGGACTACCTCGCCTACCTCGCCTACAAAGGGGCGCACGAGCGCTACGGCGAGGAATTGACCGAGGAGCAGAAAGAGCGCATCCTCTTCGAGTTGCATATCATGAAGACGATGGGTTTCCCCGGCTACTTCCTGATCGTGATGGACTTCATCCGCGCGGCGCGCGAGGAGTTGGGCGTGAGCGTGGGTCCCGGGCGCGGTAGTGCGGCGGGCAGCGTGGTTGCCTATTGTCTGCACATCACCGACCTCGACCCGCTGAAGTACGACCTGCTGTTCGAGCGTTTCCTCAACCCCGACCGTATCTCGCTGCCGGATATAGATACCGACTTCGACGATGTGGGTCGCCCGAAGGTCATCGACTGGGTGACGGAGCGTTACGGCAAGACGCACGTTGCGCATATCGTAACCTACGGCAAGATGGCGACCAAGAGCGCGATAGCCGATGTGGGGCGCGTGCAACGCCTGCCGCTGGCGAAGGTAGCGGAACTCAAATCCTACATCCCCGACCGCGGTTTCCCCGACAACATCAAAGACGAGAAAGGCAAGAGCCCGAAGGTGAACCTGAAGAACTGCTACAAGTACGTGGACGAGTTGAAGCACGAGTTCGAGATGGGCGAGCCGAATGTGCGCGAGGTGCTGGAGTACGCCAAGCAGTTGGAGGACACCAACCGCCAAGTGGGTATCCACGCCTGCGGTATCATCATCGGCGCGGACGACCTGACGAAGTTCGCACCCCTGTCGAGCGTCTATGACCCGAAGTTGAAGAAGCGCGTGCTCGTAACCCAATACGACGGGCACGTGGTGGAGAGCGTGGGGCTTATCAAGATGGACTTCCTCGGGCTTATCACGCTGAATATCATCAAGGAATGTATCAAGAACATCAAGAAGCGCACGGGCGAGGTGGTGGACATCGACCATATCCCCATCGACGACGCGCTGACCTACAAACTCTTCCAAGAGGGGCAGACAACGGGCGTGTTCCAGTTTGAATCGGCGGGTATGCGCAAGTACATGAAGGAGTTGCAACCGACCGTCATTGGCGACATCATCGCGATGAACGCGCTCTACCGCCCGGGACCGATGGACTACATCCCGCAGTTCATCCGCCGCAAGCAGGGCTTGGAGCCCGTTACCTACGACATACCCGTGATGGAGAAATACCTCAAAGACACCTACGGCGTTACGGTCTATCAGGAGCAGGTCATGCTCCTCTCGCGTCTGCTGGCGAACTTCACCCGCGGCGAGAGCGACAAACTGCGTAAGGCGATGGGCAAGAAGCAGATGGCGATACTGCAAGAGTTGAAGGGTAAGTTCATGGCGGGCGGCAAAGCCAACGGGCACGATGAGAAAGTATTGGAGAAGATTTGGGCAGACTGGGAGAAGTTCGCCTCGTATGCGTTCAACAAGTCGCACGCCGCCTGCTACTCGTGGGTAGCCTACCAGACGGCATACCTCAAAGCGCACTACCCCGCCGAGTTCCTCGCCGCCAACCTCACCGTGTCGAAAGACAACATCAAGGAGGTAACGAAGTTCATGGACGAGTGCAAAGCAATGCGCATACAGGTGCTGGAGCCCGATGTGAACGAGTCCGAGATGAACTTCACCGTCAACGACCAGGGCAACATCCGTTTCGGCTTAGGCGGTATCAAGGGCGTGGGCGAAGGGGCAGTGGAAGCGATTATCTCCGAGCGCGAGAAGAACGGTAAGTTCAAGGACATCTTCGACTTCCTCGAGCGCGTGAACCTGCAAGCCTGCAACCGCAAGACCGTGGAGAACCTCGCACTGGCGGGGGCGTTCGACTGTTTCGATGGGCTCTACCGCGAGCAACTGCTCGGGCAGAACAGCAAGGGCGAGAGCGTGCTGGAGACGCTGATGCGCTACGGCACCCTCTTCCAGCAAGACAAACAGTTGCAGCAGAACTCGCTCTTCGGCGACATGGGCGACATGGGCGTGGCGGTGCAGCACCCCGAGATACCGCAGCCCCCGCGCTGGTCGGCTATCGAGCGGCTGAACATCGAGAAATCGCTCATCGGCATCTTCCTCTCCGCCCACCCGTTAGACGAATACGAATACGAGGTGCGCGAGATGTGCGACATCACCGCCGCCGAACTGACCCTCTTCGACGGTTGGCGCACCCCCGAAGCCCGCGCCGCAGCCGCCAAGAACAGCGGGGAAGCGGGCACTGGGGACGCGGGCGTCTCGCCCGCGGTAGATTCTGAAAACTCGGATAACTCCGATTTCTCCGATGACTCCGATGCCAACCCCCGCATCACCCCCGAAGCCTTCCTCACCAAGTACAAGAACAAACCGCTGCACTTCGGCGGTATCGTAACGAGCGCGGAGGTAGCGACCTCGAAGAAAGGGAATATCTACGGACGATATGTGCTGGAAGACTATACGGGCAGTTACCGAATGACCCTCTTCGGGGAGAACTACAAACGGCTCTCGCCGATGATGCAGCCCAATGTGTATGTGTATATCACGGGCACCATCGCCCAGCGCGGCGCGGGCATGCGCTGGTTCAAGGAGCAGGCGGACGAGCAGGCGGAGTTTGAACTGAACATCAGCAACGTGGAGTTGCTCAAAGACGTGCAAGACCTCTATGGCGAAGGGCTGACGCTCCGTATCTCGCTGCCGAACTTGGACAACGAGTTGATAGAGGAACTGAACGACCAATGCAAAGCCCACCCGGGCAAGGGGCAACTCCACATCCAGATAGCCGACCCCATACACAACTACCTCATCCACATGACCTCCAAGAGCCGCTATATCCATATCACCACCGACTTCTACCGCTGGCTCCAGACGCAAGAAAAGATACAAATAGTGAAAGAATCATGAAGAAGACCCTCTCTAACTCCCCCTTAAAGGGGGAGAACCAAGCTGGGGCCGCGGGCGTCTCGCCCGCGGTAAAAATGAAGTCTCCCTTTAAGGGAGATTTAGAGGGTCGTTACTCCCAAACCCTCCAATACCTCTACGCCTCCCAGCCGGCGTTTCATATCGTGGGCAGCAGTGCCTACAAGCCCGGGCTGGAGAACACGCGCCGACTGATGGCGCATTTGGGCAACCCGCATGAGCGGTTTGCCTCTGTTCATATCGCCGGCACCAACGGCAAAGGCAGCACCTCCCACCTCATCGCGGCAAGCCTGCAATGCGCGGGCTATCGCGTCGGGCTCTACACCAGTCCCCACCTCGTGGACTACCGAGAGCGTATCCGTATCAACGGCGCGATGATTCCCAAGGAGGAGGTGGTGCGCTTTGTGGAGGACAACCGCGCCTTCCTCGAAGAGGTCAAACCCTCTTTCTTCGAGACCACGATGGCGCTCGCGTTCTGGTACTTCGCCCAAGAGCAGGTGGACATCGCGGTGGTGGAATGCGGCTTGGGCGGCAGGCTCGACTCCACGAACATCATCACGCCCATCCTCTCGGTCATCACCAACATCGGCTTCGACCACACGGAGTTCTTGGGCGACACGCTGGCGAAGATAGCCTACGAGAAGGCGGGTATCATCAAGCCCGGCGTCCCTTGCGTCATCGGCGAGACCGACCCCGAGACCATGCCCGTCTTCCTCGCCAAAGCAGAGGAGTGCGGTATCTTGGGCGAGGGCTTGGAGACCACCGACTGCCGTATCTGGTTTGCCGACCAATGCGGCTACCTGCGCCGCAAGCGCCAACGCGACATCCCCGACTGCCAACTCCACGGCATCTACCAAGAGAAGAACATCCAAACCGCCTACGTAGCCCTTAGCGCATTG
>JBJECJ010000041.1:0-13064 GCA_051870955.1 Paludibacteraceae bacterium
AGTCCGCACCCGCCACAGGCTTGACCACTAAGTTCGTCGCCGCCGCAGGCAAACCACCCGCAACAGCCACCAAACAAAGAAATAGCCATTTCTTCATAATCGTTTGTCTTTTTGGAATTGCCGGCACCAAACAACTCGGTGAATAGAAACAAAAAAGCGTGGTGCCTTACTTTGCTTATTCTCCACATAGAGGTACTGGTAAACCCTTCGACAAGAACAAACAATCTGTAACGTCCACGCCGAATATGATTACCTTGGTACAATACCAATAGGATAGTCACATCCGCGGACGCTCATTGCCTTTCTTGTTTTGGGCGAATCGAAAATTACCAGTTTCCTATATGCCAAAACAAGCGCCAATAAACGCTTTTATATAAAATACCGAAACCTTTTCGGTTTCGGTGGCAAAATTACTACATTTTTTTGAATTATGCAAACACCACCGCCTTTTTAGCCCTATTTTTCTTAACTTAGACAAAAAATTACCCGAATAGAGTCCATAACACTTGCAAGAAACAACTATTATTCGTATCTTTGCAAAAATTTCTATGATTATGAAACGTATATTTGTTATCACCATGAGTCTATTATCTTTTTTCGGACTACGGGCAGCCGATTTTCAGTCGGTGGATGTGAAAGAGTTTGCCCGCGTGCTACAGCAGGAAAAGACTTTTTTGTTAGACGTGCGCACGGAGAAGGAGTTTGCAGAGGGGCACCTGAAAGGAAGCATCTGTATCGATGTAACGCAGGCGGACTTTTTGGCGAAAGCGGAGAAACAACTGCCCAAAGACCAAACTATTGCGCTCTATTGCCGTAGCGGCAGGCGCAGCAAGAAAGCCGCAGAACTGCTTGCCAACGCGGGCTACAAGGTCGTAGAACTCAGTAGCGGCTTCCTCGGATGGCAGAGCAGCGGCATGCCCATAGAGAGATAAACGTACCAATAACTCCTTCCCGCAAGACATGACCTACGAAGAATACATCGCCCAAGAGAACCTCGCCCGCGAGGAAGAACTATCGGATGACCAATGCTTCCTCGCCAACCAACCCGAGGGGCAATTCGTCCGCGGGCACTAATGATATTTGATAATTTAACGTGAGTTCGATATAGGCAAACTGTTTTTCAGCAGTCAAAGACTAATTTGGTTTTTGGTAATGAATTAATGATTAATTATATGAGAATGCTTGCATCCCGATAGGTCGGGATTATATGTTAAAGAAAAAATATTTGAATAATTTTTGGAAATTTTTGTTGAAATAAAAAAAATCGTCGTTGTTTCGATGTATATGTATTTCGAGTTCGCATTAATTTACCATTTTACCATTTACTATTATGACAAACGCACTATTTTTCATTATCGGCTTTGCCGTTGCCTGCGTAGTGGCAACGCTATTATGTTGGTTTCTAATGCGCAAGACGCATCAACAACACGCAGCACAAATGCAACAAATGCAGGAGAACGCCAACACGGAAAAGAGCCTCCTCCGCACCCAAGTGGAGTCGGAATACGCAGCCCGACTGGCTCGTGCCGAGGGCGACCGCGACAACGCTTTGCAGCAATTAGAGGAGCAGAAACAAGCCCACGAAAAGCAACTCGCCTCCATGCGCGAGGACTTCCAAAAACGATTGGAGCAAACGAAGGCAGACGCCGAGGCTCAGACCATGCACCTGCTGCAAGAGAAAGACAAAGCCTTCGCCAACCAAGAGCAACGCTTCAAAGAGACCACCGACAAACTCGTGGCGCAGATGAAAACCGCCACCGAAGATATGCTCAAGCAGCGCCAAGAAGAACTGGGCAAAGCCAACACCGAACACGTGGGCAAACTGCTCAGCCCCATACAGCAAGAGATGGAGAACGTGCGCAAACTGATGGCAGACACGCGCTCCGCCAACGAGAAAAGCACCTCCTCGCTGGAAGGAGCCCTGCGCGAAATGCAAAAGCAGACGCAGCAAATCAGCCAAGACGCCACCAACCTTGCCGACGCGCTGAAGAACCGCGGCAAGGTGCACGGCGACTGGGGCGAGCAAGTGCTGGCGGATATACTGAGCAACAGCGGGCTGCGCGAGGGGATTGAGTACAACTGCCAAGAGAGTTTCAAGGGCGACAAAGGCAACGAACTGCGCCCCGACGTGGTGGTTACCTGCGCCGACGGCAAACGTATCATCATCGACTCCAAGGTCTCCCTCACCGCTTACACCGACGCGCTGGGCGCCGACAACGAAGAAGAACGCACCGCAGCGGTGCGCAGAAACTACGAATCCGTGAAGAAGCACGTGAAAGAACTGGCGGACAAACAATACCCCAAGTATGTGTCCGATTCGATGAACTACGTCCTACTCTTCATCCCCAACGAGGGCGCCTACGTGATGGCGATGAACCACGACCACGCTATCGCGCAAGAGGCATTCCGCATGGGTGTCATCATCGTCAACCCCACCAACCTCATGCTCACGCTCAACCTCGTGGTGCAGACGTGGCAGAACACGCGCCAAGAGGACAACTGCAAGAAGATACTGGACGCGGCTAATGGCATGTACGACAAAGTGTTAGGGCTGGTGGACACCTGCAACACGCTCGGCTCCCAACTCGATACCGCCCAAAGCACCTACCGCCGCGCCATGACCCAACTGAGCGAGGGACAAGGCAACGTGCTGCGCCGCGTGATGGGGCTCAAAGACATGGGTATCACCAGCACTAAGCGCCTCCGCACCCGCAAAGCCGCTAACACCGACGCCCTGCCCGACACCACCACAGAATCCACAACCGACGCCCTGCCCGAAGCGGAATAAAAGTAGCAGAGCATACAGGAATCCCAACCTGCAAAATCGTAAATCGTAATTCGTAAATCAAAGAGGTGTGCAGTCCCGAATATATTGACTTTGTGTGCCAACAGTTGGCGCCCTTGGGCGAGATACAAGCGCGCAAGATGATGGGCGATTACGTCATCTACGTAAATGGCAAGTGCGTACTCACCGCCTGCGATGAACTCTGTTTCATCCAGATGCACCCGTCCATCGCACCGATGATGCAAAACGCCGAGACAGGTGTTCCCTATCTCGGCGCCAAACCGCGCTATATCCTTGATATAGACCATGCCTCCGATGCCTGCCGTGTCATTGCAACACTATGGGAGCATATCACTTGATGTGCGTTTCATCTCATTACTCCCATACCAAACTATTAGACATCTCTCGCCATCCGCTTGTACAACTCGATGAGGGCTTTTTGGCAGGCACGGTCAGTGATTTGTTCGCGGAGTTTGCCGAGGTGGAAGCATTCGGCAAAAGTGCTTTCGGGCGTGGCCCACCCTATCCACACCGTGCCGACGGGCTTCTCCGGCGTGCCCCCATCGGGTCCTGCTATTCCGCTCGTGGCGATAGCATAATCGGTGTGTATCAGACTACGAACTCCATTCGCCATTTGTTTCACTACCTCTTCGCTTACCGCACCACATATTTTTAAGTCTTCAGAAGACACGCCCAAGACCTGCTCTTTCACGCGGTTATCGTATGCAACCACAGAGCCCAAGTAGAATGCACTGCTGCCCGCGTGCTTGTTAAGCAGCGAAGCCAGTTTGCCGCCTGTGCAACTCTCCGCCGTGGCGATGGTCAGCCCGCGCGCTTTGAGCCATTGCCCCACATGCACCTCTATCGGCTCATCATCCATCGCAATGAGGTAGTCCTCTATCAGCGGTCGGAGCAGAGCAATCTGCGCCTCCACCTCCTCAGCACTTGCCTCCCCATAGGAACTCAAGCGAAGACGGATAGTGCCGTCCTTGGGCAGGTAGGCGATGTGCATGCTCTTGGGGAGCGCATTCTCCCACGCCTCAATACGCAGCGCCAGCCCCGACTCAGAGATACCACTGACGAGCAGCGTTCGGTGAATAATGCTCCCTTTGTCAGTCGCAGCATAGATGGCAGCAACATACGGCAGTATCTGCTCCTGCATGGCAATCTTCATCTCGTAGGGCACGCCCGGCATAGAGGCAAGCATCTTGCTGTCCTTGCGGAAGACCATCAGCGGAGCGCTACCTACCCTATTCGGCAGAATATCAGCCGCTTGCGGCACTTGCCACTGGGTGGCTGTCAGTCGGTTGAGCACATCGGGATGGTCTTTGTAGAGGTCTTGAATATGTTCGCGCACGCGCGCGCCCTCCACCAACTCCGTATGAAAATACTCGCAGAGAACATGCTTCGTGATGTCGTCCTTCGTAGGACCGAGACCGCCCGTGGTGAGCACGATATCCGCACGACCGAATGCATCGTCCAGTGCACGGATAATCTGCTGACGGCTATCGTGAATAGAGGTGATTTGGCACACCTCAATGCCCTGTTCATTTAGTCGCTCTGCCATCCATGCAGAGTTGGTATCGACCACTTGCCCGATTAGCAACTCGTCCCCGATTGTGATTATTTCTGCTTGCATTGTTTTTGCCACTCTGTGGCGGTTAGTTCTAATTCATCATACCATTCTTGTCCAAAGCGGCGGATAAGCGGCTCTTTAAGAAACTGATAGACAGGCAGATGGAGTTTCTTGCCTAATTGCCGTGCACAGTGGCATATGTCCCAGCGTTGGTATTCCAGCCCCACCATATCGCCCACTTTGGAGAGGCGAATGGGATATAGATGGCAGGAGATGGGCTTTTTGAAATCAATCTTCCCCGCAGCGTGGGCTTTCTCTATCAGGCAGTAGCACCATCCGTTGTGGTCAGTGCGCGAGAAGACGCAGTCCTTGCCGTTGACGATGGAGGTAACGCGCTCGCCGCTCGGGTCGTTGTACGCCACGCCCTGTTGCTCCACCACCACCCGCGCCTCTTTGGTCATATCGGGCAGGAGGATAGGCAGGATGTCTTGTATCTTGCGCTCCTCCTCTGCCTCCAGCGGCGCACCGGCATCCCCCTCTATGCAACAACAGCCGCGACACTTATCCAAGTCGCAGCAAAACTCTTTCTCGAGAATGTCGAGGCTGACTAATGTATTCTGAATAAGGAACACTGAGAAATGTACGATTTACGAATTATGATTTACAATTTAAGATGGCTTACAGCCACACGCCTTCTACCCATATCTTTATACCGATGAGTATCAGTATGATACCGCCGATGAGGTTGGCGTTCAAGTGAAACTTCGTGCCTGCATACTTGCCTATCAGGTAGCCGCCTATGGAGAAAAGGAAACTCACCAGCGCGATAATCCCTACTCCCACCCACAGCCGCTCCGGCACGGGGATGAAGATAACGCCTGTGGCGAGTGCGTCAATTGAGGTGGCGACCGCCAAAAGCAATAGGGTTTTCAAAGAGAAATCGTCCGCACTGTGGTGGTCTTCGTCCTCGTGGTAAGACTCGTAAATCATCTTACCACCGATGAACACCAGCAAGCACAAAGCAATCCATGGCGAGAACTTCGAGAAGAAATCGGCAAAGAGCGTGCCCGCGAAATAGCCTATCAACGGCATTCCGCCTTGGAACGAGCCGAAGAGCAACGCCATCAGCACCGCCTTGGGAGAGAAGCGAGCACAATGCTGTTCCCCCGGGCGCACCACGCAACTCGTTGCCAGTCCTTTCGAGACAGACACCGCAAAGCAATCCATCGCCAAGCCGATGGCAATCAGTATGATAGAAAGAATATCCACCGTTAGATTTACGAATTACGATTTACGTAAAAATACGAAAACTACGTAAAAAACGTAAACAACGAAAACAACCCACAAGAGGCATCATCGTTTGGTTTTGTAGCGTGCAGCGGTTTTGCCCTTCGCGATATTGCCGAGTTTGTTCTTGCAGAACTGGCGACGGATGGGCGAGATGCGGTCAGTGAAGACATGCGCTTCAAGGTGGTCGTATTCGTGCAAGACGATACGGGCGGCGAAGTCCGTCAGTGTCTCAGTATGCTCCTGAAAGTCAGCGTCTTGATACTTAATAGTGATAGTACGCGGACGCACTACGTTCTCCGAAATACCGGGCAGCGAAAGGCAACCTTCGGCAAAGGAGATAGTCTCTTCGCTCTCCTCAATAATCTCAGGATTGATAAACACTTTCTTGAAGTCTTTACACTCGGGATAGTCTTCTGCCAACTCGTTGCCGTCCACGATAAACAGACGCTTCGACAAGCCCACTTGCGGCGCTGCCAAGCCGCAACCCTCAGCCGCTGCCAGCGTCTCCCACATATCGGCGATGAGTTGCTTCAAGTCCAACTCACCCTCCTGCACATCCTCCGTTGCCTTCCGCAACACAGGCTGACCATATAAATAAATAGGAAGTATCATAATGCTATATTGTTAAATTTTCTATATATTCTCTCTTATGCAAAGGTAGCCCAAGGGTAGCGCAAGGGTAGCGGAAGGGTAGCGCAAAGGTCACGGCTGTATTCGCAGCAAACTTTTATATTTTTTAATTCCTTGCGCATCTAAATACCCTTCCAAGATGATGCAGGCGGCGAGTTTGTCCACTTGGGTCTTGTCTTGGCGGTTTTTCTTTTTCATACCTCCGGCTATCATGGCCTGGTGTGCCAAGACGGAGGTGAATCGCTCGTCATAGTAGGTTATGGGTTTGTCGGGGAAAGTCTGCTGGAATCTCGCCACGAAGGGGCGGATATACTGCATAGACTCGCTGTCTTCCCCATTCATCTGCTTCGGGTGTCCTACCACCACCTCGTCCACCGTTTCTCGGGCGAAATACTCGGTCAGCCACCCTAACAGTTCTTTGGTCTCTATGGTAATCAACGGATTAGCCGTTATGCGGAGCATGTCCGTAACGGCTAATCCTGTGCGTTTCTTTCCAAAATCTATCGCGAGAATCCTGCCCATTATTTGTTCAGTTCCTCGTTGATAGCGTTGTATTTGTCGGTCATATCGAAGCGATAGTACAATCCGCGGAGGGTAATCATATAGTCGCGGTTGTCGGGAGCCAGTTCGTGTGCTTTCTCGAAGAAAGGCAGAGACTGGCGGAACATTGCGTTCATCTCCTCCAATGCCTTCTTATACTCCTTCGCATCGGCAATCAGCGCCGCGTCCTCGTTCATCTTCACGGCTTGGTTGTAGTACACACGCCCTTTGCCTGCCTCTGCGTCCGCCATCGTCGGCTCGATAGCCAGTGCGCGGTCGAAGTCAGCCAACGCTGCCTCGTAGTTCTTTTGATTCTCATTGAGGTTACCCTTGATGAGGTGATATTGCGCTACATTCGGCTCGCGGGCAATGGCTTGGTCGAGGTAGTTGATTGCCTCCTGCTCTTGTCCGGAGAAGATGTAGTGGTTGATAAGGTTCTGCAGGAACCACGGCTCTTGCGGGAAGCGAGCCACAGCGTCTTGCAGCACGCGCACGTAGTTGGCGGTATCCTTCACGTTCACATACTCTTGGTAGAGGAACTGGTTCACCGTGATAGCCTCGTAGTTGCCGTCTTTCATCTCCTCCAATACAGCGATAGCCTCGGGGTGCATCTCGGCTTGGATAGCGAAGATAGCGGTATAGTACTTGTATTGGTCGTAGATAGTATCCTTCGGCATGTCTTTCTGCAGTTTCTCATCCTGCATCAGAGGCAGTTCGGGGATAGAGAGGTGGCGCTGGAACACGTTGTAAGCCGTAGCAAAATCGCGCTGGTCGTTGAGGTAGATACCATACTTCACCAGTTCTTGGTTCTTATAGTACTCCAGCACTTTCTTTTGCAGCAAGGCATAGGTCTTCTTGTCAGCCAACACCTCGTTGCCTTTCTTGTCCAGCACCTTTTGTCCTGCCAAGTTAGCCGCCTGCATCCAGTAGTCGAAACTCTCTACCACCGCCTCGCCGGCACGTTTCTCGTCGCGCGCTTGACCGAGATAGGTCTTCTCGTTCTCTTTGCTAAGTTCCTGATAGCCAATCAGTCCTGCGGTATACCATGTATCCGCCAAGTCCTTGGTCTCTTCGTTTTGCAATGCCTCATTGATTGCGGCGCGTGCTCCGGAGAAGTCCGGCGACTCTTGCAAAGCGAGGTTCTTTGCTTTCTTCACGTTTGCCTTTTGGGCAAAGCAGCCTGCGCTTATCAGCACCAGTGCTGCCATAATAAGTGTCTTTTTCATTTTACTATTTGACAATTTACAATTTGACAATTTTACTATTTATGCCTCCTCCTCAGGCACTTCGGTAGCAGTGTCCTCAGCGGTTTCCTCTGCGGTTTCTTCCTCCTCTTTCGGCACGATGCAGCCAGACATGAGGGTGTCGTTGCGCTTCTGCAACTCGATGAGTTTCACGCCTTGAGTGTTGCGTCCCTGCACGCTTATCGTGTCGATAGCCATGCGGATGGCCGTGCCCGACTTGGTGATGAGCATGAGGTCGTCTTCGTCCGTTACGGCTTCCAAGCCAACCAGCGCGCCCGTCTTGTCGGTGATGTTCAGCGTCTTCACGCCCTTACCACCACGGTTGGTGATACGATAAATCGGCTCGCCGTTCTCGTCATCCAGCGCGGTACGCTTGCCGTAGCCCTTCTCGGAAATCACCAGCACGGTCTTGTCTGAGTTAGGCTCTACACAAATCATGCCAATCGCGCGGTCTTGTCCGTCTTCGTCCAGCGAAATCGCCTTCACGCCGCTTGCGCCGCGTCCCATCGGGCGCACGGTGTTCTCGGGGAAGCGTACCACCTTGCCGTTGTACGAAGCAATCAACATCTGGCTCTCGCCATCGGTCAGCGTTACGCCAATCAGTTCGTCGCCTTCGCGCAAGCCGAGAGCGATGATACCGTTCGCACGCGGGTGCGAGTACGATTCCAGCGTCGTCTTCTTCATCAAACCGTTCTTGGTGGCGAAGATGAGGTAATGCGAGTTGACATACTCCTCGTCGTTCAAGCCCTTCACGTTGATGAACGCCCGCACTTTGTCGCCCTTTTGCAGGTTAATCATGTTCTGGATAGCGCGACCCTTCGATTGCTTGTTGCCCTCGGGTATCTCATACACTTTCAACCAATAGAGCCGTCCCATCTCGGTGAAGAACATCATCGTGGAGTGCATCGACGCTTGGTGTACATACTCGATGAAGTCTTGGTCGCGCGAGGCGGATGCTTTCGAGCCGATACCGCCGCGGGTCTGCGAGCGGAACTCGCTCAGCGGCGTGCGCTTGATATAGCCGAGGTGCGAGATAGTGATGACCATATCATCGTCGGCATACATATCCTCGGGGTTAAACTCCGTCGCCATCTTCACAATCTGCGTGCGGCGTTCGTCGGCATATTTCTCCTTAATCTCCAGCAGCTCGTCCTTGATAACGTCGTAGCGCATGGTCTCGCTGTTGAGCAGGTCGTTGAGGTGGGCAATCAGTTTCTCCAACTCGGCGTACTCGGCTTTCAACTCGTCGATACGCAAGCCTGTCAGTTGGCTCAGACGCATATCCACGATGGCTTTCGATTGCAGGTTGTCGAGGTTAAAGCGTGCCTCAAGGTTCGCCTGCGCGTCTGCCGGCGTGCGGCTAGCGCGGATGATACGCACTACCTCGTCGATGTTATCCACCGCGATAATCAAGCCCTCCAAGATATGCGCACGCTCTTGTGCTTTCTTCAACTCGTAGCGGGTGCGGCGCGTTACGACATCCATACGGTGCTCGATGAATGCACCTACCAACTGCTTGAGATTCAGCAACATCGGGCGTCCTTTCACCAGCGCAATGCTGTTCACGGCGAACGACGACTGCAGAGCGGTGAACTTATACAGTTTGTTGAGCACCACCTGCGCATTCGCGTCGCGCTTCACGTCAATCACGATACGGATATCGCGCTTCGACTGGTCGCTGATGTCGGCAATACCTTCTATCTTCTTGTCGCTGACCAGTTCGGCAATGTTCTTCACCAAGTCGCTCTTCACAATGCCGTAAGGCAACTCCGTGATGATTATCCGTTCGCGTCCGTTGTCCTCGGTCTCGATGTCTGCATTAGAGCGGATGACGATACGTCCCCTACCCGTCTCATAGGCATCGCGAACGCCCTGATAGCCGTATATCGTACCGCCCGTCGGGAAGTCGGGGGCTTTGATATGCTCCATCAATTCATCCACCGTTATATCCTCCACGCTCGGGTCGGCTATCCGCGCTTCTATATTCTTTATATATGCCACGCAACCATCTATCACCTCGCCCAAGTTGTGGGTCGGCATGTTCGTCGCCATACCTACGGCAATACCGCTCGCGCCGTTCACCAGCAGGTTCGGGAATCGGCAGGGCAACACCGTAGGCTCGCGCAACGAATCGTCGAAGTTCAGTTGCATATCCACCGTATCTTTCTCTATGTCGCGCAGCATCTCTTCTGCCAGTTTGGAGAGGCGTGCCTCCGTGTAACGCATTGCCGCTGCGCCGTCGCCGTCCACAGAGCCGAAGTTACCTTGCCCGTCCACCAGCGTGTAGCGCATTGCCCACGGCTGTGCCAGACGCACTAATGTGCCGTAGATACTGCTGTCGCCGTGGGGGTGGTACTTACCCATCACCTCACCCACGATACGTGCGCTCTTCTTCGTCGGCTTGTCGCTTGTGTTGCCCAATTCGTTCATTCCAAACAGCACACGTCTGTGTACAGGTTTGAAGCCATCGCGCACATCGGGCAACGCACGCGACACAATCACACTCATCGAATAGTCGATATACGAGGTCTTCATTTCCTCGTCTATCTTCACCGGAATAATTCTGTCGTTATCTATCATAGGTTATTTATTGTTTGCATCTAATTTATCGTAAGTTCGATATAAACGAACTGTTTCAGCAGTCAAAAAGTAACTTGGTTTTCCCGACAGGTCGGGACAAGTTTGGTAATAAATTAATGGTTAATTACACGTTAATTATATGTTACAGAAAAAAAAATATTTGAATAATTTTTGGAGATTTTTGTTGAAATAAAAGAGTCATCGTTGTTTCGATGTTATGAATATTATTTCAAATACGTGTGCCGCAAAATCCAGTGCAAAGGTACGACTTTTTTTTGGAATATGCAAATATTTTGAGCAATAAATTTGCGAAATTTTGCATTTCCTACCCTCCGCCGATAAACCCTCGGCGGCAATCGTTCATCCCCGCAAATCGAAAGAAAATGCCCTCTAACGCCATTTATTGCTCAAAACCTTAACAATCCCGCGCGCATGCACGCGAACAAGTCCTATCGCACTTGCTTGCGGTAGGCTTGCGCGCTCATGCCCGTGTGCAGACGGAAATACTTGCAGAAACTGCTTGCCGTGGAGAAATCCATGTCTATCGCAATCTCTTTTATTGAGTCGTTGCTACTCGTCAGCCGCCGCTTAATCTCGCGAATGGCTATCTCGTTGATAAAATCAGACGGTGTACGCTTCGCCACCACGTTGCAGATATAGGTCAGGTACTTGGCAGAAATCGCCATTTTGTCAGCATACCACGACACGGAGCGCCGGCAAGCATGGTTTTCTTGCAGCAGACTCATGAAGTCGCCGAAGAGTTGCATCGTGTGGTTGCTCGCGTCCGTGCCCGTCGGTCGCATGCCCACCGCAGGCTCGCTTTGCATAGCCTCATCCACCCACGAAATCATCTCGTAGATAAGTGCCTGCGCCAGCACGTTGTGAATACGCTTCTGATACACGTTCGTCTCCTCGGCATACAACCCGAACAACTGTCCGTATGCGCAACAAACCTCTGCACGCTTGCCTGTCAGCGAAACTATCGGATGGCTCTTCAGGTAAAGCAACTTGTCAAACCAATGCGGCTCTAAACTGAGACAAGAATAAACAATATCCCTCAGCGAATCGGAGGTAAAAGTAAGTATATAGCATTGGAAATCAGGCGTATGCATGTAGTGCCCCAACAAGAAATCCGGCATACAGAACAGCAAGTCGTTCTCCTTCATGTCGTAACTCATCTGGTTTATCTCAATACGCAACTGACCGGCTCGGCATACCAGTAAAATCATAGAATCCGTGGGCACTTGCTGATTGTTGACCAAGAGGTCTAAGTTGTCAGAGACGATTATGTCCTTTGACGAGAAAGTTTGTGTTGTCATATTCACGAAAAGGTATAGTTATTTTATCCATTTTCTTGCAAAAAATGTTCCAAAGCAGAAAAGATACGCCAAAATAATTTTCCTTTTGGCGTATTTATGTCAATTTTACCATAGATTGCGCAAAATGGACAACTGTCAAATAGGCAGTATGGCAAAGTTTTTGAATGAATGTTAATAGAGTTTGTCAGTGCCTTCAGTTCCTGTTATTCACTTCGCGTTTTTCGCGTTTAACATGAAATGACCAACATGAAATGACCAACATGAAATGCTAACATAAAACAACCTTTCAACTATGGAACAATCAAAACGCATTCAAACTTCTCTGCTCAACGGAGTGGAAAAGAAAGCCCTCGTGTGGATGGCAGAGCGCATGCCGCGTTGGGTAACCTCCGACATGCTCTCGTTCATTGGTTTCCTCGGAGCACTCGTGATTGCCGCTGGATACCTACTCTCTTCCCTGAATATCAACTGGTTATGGCTCAGCAGTGCGGGCTTTGTCATCCATTGGTTCGGCGACTCCATGGACGGCACGCTGGCGCGCGTGCGCAAATGCCAGCGACCGCTCTACGGCTTCTACCTCGACCACACGCTTGATGTCATTACCGAGTTTATCATGTTCGCCGGTATCGGCTTGTCGGGACTCGTGCGCTTCGACCTCTCCATGCTGGTCTTCATCGCCTACCTCTTCATGACGCTCAACGTGATGATTAACTCCCACCTCAAGAGCGAGTTCCGCCTCACCTACGCCAAGTTAGGACCCACGGAGTTCCGCGTCTTGATGATTATCATCAACACACTCCTTATTTATGTTGCCCCCGTGCGCGAATACATGAATTGGATTGCTCTCGTCCTGTTTGCAGTCATCATGCTCATCTATCTGGTTACCGTCTGCCAGGACTTGCGCGACTATGCCCGCCGCGACCCGCTCCCCAAAAAGTAATCGTTAGAAACGCGCAAAGCGAGCCCACTGGGGACGCCCCGACTCATCGGGACGGACAATTTGGAACAAACTGCCTAAATCAATAAGGATATACAACAGACTCCCCCGAGACCGCAAGCCGACAATCTTAGGTGATTCATAGGTGATTCATAGGTGATTC
>JBJECJ010000042.1:0-7149 GCA_051870955.1 Paludibacteraceae bacterium
AATCACTAACTAATCACTAACTAATCACTAACTAATCACTAACTAATCACTAACTTCGGTTGGCTGTAGGTCAGCATGAGATAGCGTTAGGAAAAATTAGCAAAGCGGTTGCAAAGGTAGTGCTTTTTTTTGGGGTGTGCAAGTTTTTTATTTTTTTTCGCTGAAAAAATTTGCATATCTAAAAATAATTGCTTACCTTTGCAAACATTTTAGGGACTATTAGGGCGGTTTTTATCAAATCGTCCAGTCGCGGGCGGGACGCCCGCGTCCCCAGTGTAAACATACAGAAACTACGTAATACTACTATATGTCAGTAACGCATGAAGAATTGATAGAGGCGCTGCAGCGCTATTTCGGCTTTGATTCGTTTAAGGGGAATCAGGAGGCCATAATCCGCAACGTGATGGAGGGGAAGGACTCGTTTGTGCTGATGCCTACGGGCGGCGGCAAGAGTCTGTGCTTCCAGTTGCCTTCGTTGATGATGGACGGCGTGGGGATAGTTATCTCCCCGCTGATTGCGTTGATGAAGAACCAAGTGGACGCGATGCGCAACTACTCGGATGTGCCCGGTGTGGCGCATTACATCAACTCGTCGCTGTCGCGTCCGCAGATACACGAGGTGAAGAAAGACGTAACGGAAGGGCGGACGAAACTGCTGTACTTGGCGCCTGAGAGTTTGCAGAAGAACGAGAATGTGGACTTCCTGAAGAACGTGAAGATTTCGTTCTACGCGGTGGACGAGGCGCATTGTATCTCGGAGTGGGGGCATGACTTCCGCCCGGAGTACAGCCACATACGCGACATGGTGAAGCGCATAGGGAGGGCGCCGATTATCGCGCTGACGGCTACGGCAACGCCGAAAGTGCAGAAGGATATTCAGAAGAACCTCGACATAGTGGGGGCGACGGTGTTCAAGAGTTCGTTCAACCGCCCGAACCTGTACTATGAAGTGCGGCAGAAGACGAGCGATGTGGACAAAGAGGTGGTGAAATACGTGCGTTCGATGGAGGGGAAGTCGGGCATCATCTACTGTCTGTCGCGCAAGGAGGTGGAGGACTTGGCGGAGGTGCTTCGCGTGAACGGTATCTCGGCGCGGGCGTACCATGCGGGCATGGACGCGGAGCAACGGAGCGCCAATCAGGACGCTTTCCTGATGGAAGAGTGTCAGGTGATAGTGGCGACGATAGCCTTCGGTATGGGTATCGACAAGCCTGACGTGCGGTTTGTGGTGCACTACAACGTGCCGAAATCGCTGGAAGGTTACTATCAGGAGACGGGGCGCGCGGGCAGAGACGGCGGCGAGGGGCAATGTATATGCTTCTACTCGCCGGAGGACATCGAGCGGCTGCGTAAGTTCCAGAAAGACAAGCCCGTGAAGGAGATAGAGATAGGCAACCAGTTGCTGTTTGAGACACAGTCGTATGCGGAGTCGATAGTATGTCGGCGGAAGTTGCTGTTGCACTATTTCGGCGAAGAGTACGACAGGGACAACTGCGGCAACTGCGACAACTGCCGCAAGACATACCGCATGGAGGACTGCTCGGAGTTGCTGGGACTGGTGTTGGAGACGATACAGCAGGTGAACGAGAAGTTCAAGGCGGAGCATATCGTGGATATCCTGCACGGCAACGAGACGGCGGCGGTGCTGAGTTACAAGCACAAGGAGTTGGAGAACTTCGGCGCGGCGGCGGATGTGGACGAGGCGGTGCTGCTGGCGATAGTAAGGCAGGCGATGCTGAGCGGGTATCTGAGCAAGGACATAGAGAGTTACGGCGACCTGAAGATTACCTCCGACGGGCGGAAATACATGAAGCGCGGCGGGCGGTTCGAGGTGCCGATAGAGGTGAAGGACGAGGAGTCGGACGGCATGGATACGGGTGTGGCGACCTGTGCGGCAGCCGATGACGTGCTGTTCTCGATACTGAAAGACGTGCGGCGGAAGATGGCGAAGAAATGTGATGTGCCGCCGTTCGTGATATTCCAAGACCCGTCGTTGGAGGCGATGGCGACGACGTATCCGATTACGATGGAGGAATTGCTGAACATCCCGGGTGTGGGCTTGAGCAAGGCGAAACGCTACGGCGAGGAGTTCCTGCGCGTGATTAAGGAGTACGTGAACGAGAACGAGATTATCCGCCCCGAAGACCTGCGGATACGCACGGTGGCGAAGAAGTCATCGCGCAAACGGCAAATTATCGCGGCGATAGACCGGCGCGTGGACTTGGACGAGTTGGCGGACTCGCTGGGCATGTCGATGGAGGAGATGTTGGACGAGCTGGAGGGGATAGTGTTCGCCGGTACGAAGGTGAATATCAAGTACTTCATCGAGGAGATAGTGGACGCCGACGAGGAAGAGGAGATATACGACTACTTCAAGAACGCCGAGAGCGATGACATCCAAACGGCGATGGAGGAGTTGGGCGAAGACTACTACGACGTGATACACGTGCGGTTAGTGAGGATACAGTTCCACTGCGACTTGGGGAATTAGGTGGGGGCTACAAAAACACCCAATAATTTTTGTTCAAAAACTCACAAGAACTGCTTTTGAGTTAAACAAATATTTTTTCTTTTTTGAACATTAATTATCGTGTAATTAGCCATTAATTTTCAAAAAAAAATCGTTAGTTAGGGATTTATAGCCTAACCGCAGGCGAGACGCCTGCGTCCCCAGTGATGATGCGTCCATAGTGAAATTTTATGCACAAAAATGAGATTGATATAGTTACTTTGGGTTGTTCGAAGAACCTTGTGGATGCCGAGCGACTGATGCGCCAACTGGAGTTGGCAGGGTATCGGTGTGTGCATGACGCGGAGCAGCCGAAAGGCGAGATAGCCGTTATCAACACCTGCGGATTCATCGGCGATGCCAAGGAGGAGAGTATCAACATGATATTGGAGTTCGCGGCGCGGAAGACGGCAGGCAAACTGCGGCGGCTGTACGTGATGGGCTGCCTGTCGGAGCGCTACCTGCACGAGTTGGAGCAAGAGATTCCGGAGGTGGATAAGTGGTTCGGGAAGTTCAACTTCATGCAGTTGGTGGAGGAGTTGACTGCCATTCAGCAGCCTATGACCTGCCGGCAAGAGCGCGTGCTGACCACGCCTGCGCACTATGCGTATCTGAAGATTTCGGAGGGCTGCAACCGTTTCTGCTCGTATTGCGCCATCCCGCTGATTACGGGCAGGCATACGTCGCGCCCGAAAGAGGAGATACTGGACGAGGTCAGGTGGTTAGTGAGCAAGGGGGTAAAAGAACTGAATGTGATTGCGCAAGACCTGTCGTCCTACGGGCTGGACTTGTACGGGCGGCATTGCCTGCCGGAGTTGGTGGACGAGATGGCGGGCATAGCGGGCGTGGAATGGATACGGCTGCACTATGCTTATCCGACGGATTTTCCCGAGGAGTTGCTCGCGGTGATGGCGAAGCATGCGAACATTTGCAAGTACCTCGATATCGCGTTGCAACATTGCACCGACCACATGCTGGGGCTGATGCGGCGGCATATCACCCGCGCGGAGCAGGACGCGCTTATCCGCAAGATACGCGAGGCAGTGCCCGAGATATGTATCCGCACAACGCTCCTCGTGGGGCACCCCGGGGAGACAGAGGAGGACTTCGAGGCGCTGAAAGAGTGGGTGCGCGAGATGCGGTTCGACCGCATGGGGGCTTTCGCCTATTCTGACGAGGAAGGTACCTACGCTAACCTGCATTACACGGACGATATACCGCAGGCGGTGAAGGAGCAGCGCGTGGCGGAGATAATGGCTATTCAGCAGGACATCTCGCGTGAGTTGGAGGAGAAGAAAGTGGGGACGGTGGAGCGCGTGGTGATAGACCGCGAGGAAGGCGATTACTACATCGGGCGGACGCAATACGACTCGCCGGAGGTGGACTGCGAAGTGCTGATAGACAAGCAGATACCGCTGGAGGTAGGGCAGTTCTACCCCGTACTCATCACCCGCGCGGAGGAGTTTGATTTATACGGTGAGGTGGTTTGAAGCAAAAATTACCAAAAATTGTTCAAATATTTTTAGAACATTAATTACCGTGTAATTGTTCATTAATTTATTGCCAAAAACATATTTTGAAGGATAAGTTTTTAGATTATCATGCTTACAAAAGAACTGATAACCAAGATAGCCGCGAGTTCGGGCTTGTCGAAGACCCTGACGGAAGATATGCTGGGAGCGCTCACCGCCGAGATGCGCAATGCCCTGATGGAAGACAAGAGCGTGTCGATACAGGGATTGGGCGTTTTTGAGGTGAGAGAACGCAGCGAGCGCGTGAACGTGCACCCGAAAACCGGCGAGCGGCAAGTGATACCCGCCAAGCAACAACTAACCTTCAAACCGACTTCTACCTTGAAAGAAGCCTTTAATTAGTACAACACGTGGCAGACAACAAACTAAATAGCGGGAACTTGCGTCAGGCAATAGCGGACAGGACAGACGCAACAGAGCGGGAAGCAGCGTTGTTTCTCCGCGTGCTGGTGGAGCAAATCACGGAAGGACTACGCAGCGGAGAACAGATAAAAATCAACGGGTTAGGTACATTCCGCCTGCAAGAGATGGCGCCGCGCAAGAGCGTGAACGTGAACACGGGCGAGCCTATCATCATCCCGGGCTACACCAAGGTGGTGTTCACGCCGGAGGTGAGTATGCGGGAGATGGTGGAGAAGAACAAGAGCGTTACCCCCATCCTCAATCTGAACGGGCAGGCAATGAGCGAGCCCGTGAACGAAGACGCACTGAGTCCGCTGGAGAAACTGGGCAGACAGGCAGACGAGATAGTGGACATACTGGCAGACCTCGGGCAAGACCCGCGCATGCGTCCGCAGGCTGTGGAGGAGAGTGCGCCCGCGGAAGAAGAAAGTGCTGCTGAGATGGTGGATACAACAGATGTCGTGGCGGCTCCCGAAGAGGCTACGGAAGAGCCTGTTTCGGAGGAGGTTGCTGAAGAAGTAGCGGAAGAAGAAACGATTACGGAAGAGGTCGCAGAAGAAGAAACAGCCGAGGAGAAGATGGAAGAAGATGTGCCCGAGCCTGTTGCCGAACCTCTTACAGGACCAGTTGCCGAGTCTGTTACAGGGCCTGCTGTTGAGCCCATAGCAGAGCCCATTGTGGAGCTTGCCAAAGAAGAGCCTATCGCGGCGACTGTGGAGCCCATCGCCCCCGAGGAGGTCAAGGCTGGCAAGAAGAGGAAGTACCATTTCTGGCGCGATACGCTGATATGCGTAGTGTGTCTGCTGGTGGTGCTGGCTGGTGGTTTCTTGTTCTTGCGCGGCGCGATGGCGAATTGGATAGACTCGCTGGTTGCAAAGAGCGAGACGGTCGTGGCAGATACAGTGGTCGTCTTGCCTTCCGCGCCTACCGCCGAGGTGCTGCCGGAAGATACGGTCGCAGTAGCAAGCGAGCCTGAGCAGCCTGTCTATCAGCAGTTTATCACCACCGAGGAGATTCGCGAGGGCAGCCGCTTGACATGGCTCGCCTATCGCTACTACGGCAACAAAGACCTGTGGGTGTATATCTATGATGCCAACAAAGACCATCTGGATAACCCGAATGAGATTCGTGTGGGTACGCCTATCCGTATCCCCCGCCTCACCACGGAGCAGCAGGACACCACCCTGCAAACCACACGCGAGGTGATGCAACGATTGAAAGACAACGCGATAAACCGAAACAAATAGTGTCCGAGGAGTTTATCCATATAGAGAACGCGCAGACCCATAACTTGAAAGGCGTGTCGGTGGACATACCGCGCAACAAGTTGGTGGTCATCACGGGCGTGAGCGGCAGCGGCAAGTCGTCGCTGGCGTTCGACACGCTCTACGCCGAAGGGCAGCGCCGCTATGTGGAGAGCCTGAGCGCCTATGCGCGGCAGTTCCTCGGCAGGATGCAGAAGCCGGAGGTGGACAAGATAGAAGGTATCCCGCCCGCCATTGCTATTCAGCAGAAGGTAACGAGCCGCAATCCGCGCTCCACGGTGGGGACGGTTACGGAGATATACGATTACTTGAAGTTGCTCTTCGCCCGCATCGGCAAGACCTATTCGCCCGTCAGCGGGCAGGAGGTGCGCCGCAAGACGGGGCGCGACGTGGTGAACGCGCTGATGGGCTTGCCGACAGGCACGCGGGTCTATCTGATTGCGCCCATTGTGCTCGGCGAGAAGAGCATAGACGACCAACTTGCCATCTGGCAGTCGGAGGGCTTCTCCCGCCTGCTGATAGGCGGCGATGTGGTGCGCATGGGTGCGTCCGCCGCAGCCCATCTGTGCGGTGAGCAAGGGCGGTTGCTGCCGGACTGTTACCTGCTGGTTGACCGCGTGGTAGCCGATGGGGAACGCGCCACGGCGAACCGTTTTGCCGACTCGGTGCAGACGGCTTTCTTCGAAGGACACGGCGACTGCGGGCTCTTCCACGACGGACAGTACGAGTGGTTCTGCGAGCGCTTCGAGATGGACGGTATCCGTTTCGTAGAGCCGTCGGAACATCTGTTTGATTTCAACAGCCCCATGGGTGCATGCCCCACGTGCAACGGCTTTGGCAACATCATCGGCATAGACCCCGACTTGGTGGTGCCCGATAAGTCGAAGTCGGTGTACGACGAAGCCATCGCCTGCTGGAAAGGGGAGAAACTGAGCGCGTGGAAAGACGAGTTGGTGTACAGCGCGCACCTGTTCGATTTCCCCATCCACAAGCCGTTCTACGAACTCACGCCCGAGCAGAAACACCTTATCTGGACGGGCAACGGGCACTTCCGCGGGCTGAACGCTTTCTTCCGCGAGTTGGAGGAGAAACAATACAAGAAGATACAATACCGTGTGTTGCTCTCGCGCTACCGCGGGAAGACCATCTGCCCCGATTGCAACGGCACTCGCCTGCGCAAAGAGGCGGGCTATGTCAAGATACAGCAGAAGAGCATACAAGACCTGTGCGGCATGTCCGTACAAGAACTCACACAGTGGTTCAACACGCTGACCCTCAGCCCGATAGAGCAACAGACAGCGGAGATGTTGCTGCACGAGATACGCTCGCGTTTGCAGTTCATGCAAGATGTGGGGCTCGGCTACCTGACGCTCAACCGTATGAGCAGCACCCTCTCGGGCGGCGAGAGCCAGCGTATCACGCTCGCTAAGTCGCTGGGCAG
>JBJECJ010000042.1:7249-51867 GCA_051870955.1 Paludibacteraceae bacterium
GCGCCGCCGCTGGAGCAACTACATCGAGATAGACGGCGCGTGCGAGAACAACCTGAAGAACCTCAACGTCCGTTTCCCGCTGAACGTGATGACCGCCGTCACGGGCGTGAGCGGCAGCGGTAAGTCGTCCCTCATCAGCAAGGTTTTCTACCCCGCGCTGAAGAAATACTACGGCGGCACGGCGGAGCATACGGGCGACTACGGCACCCTCAAAGGGAGCATGCACCTCGCCTCCGACATAGAGTTCATCGACCAGAACCCGCTCAGCAAGTCCTCGCGCTCCAACCCCGTAACCTACCTGAAAGCCTACGACGAGATACGTAAGTTGTACGCCGACCAACCGCTGAGCCGACAGATGGGATTCACCCCCGCGCATTTCTCTTTCAACACCCCGGGCGGGCGCTGCGAGGTCTGCAAAGGCGAGGGCACCATCACCATCGAGATGCAGTTCATGGCGGACATCACGCTGGAGTGCGAACAGTGCCACGGCAGACGCTTCAAGCAAGACGTGCTCGACGTCCGCTACCGAGGCAAGTCAATCTACGACATCCTCTGCATGACGGTCAACCAAGCGATAGAGTTCTTCGCGGAAGACCCCGCGTGCAGCAAGATTGTCAAGCGCCTGCGACCCTTGCAGGACGTGGGCATCGGCTATGTGCAGTTGGGGCAGTCGAGCAGCACCCTCTCCGGCGGCGAGAGCCAGCGCGTGAAACTCGCCTCGTTCCTCGCGCAGGAGGAAGCAGCCCCCACCATCTTCGTCTTCGACGAACCCACCACAGGTCTGTCGCATACCGATGTGAAAGTCCTGCTCCGAGCGCTCAACCAACTCATCAGCCGCGGGCACACCGTCATCGTCATTGAGCACAACCCGAGTATCATCCTCGCTGCCGACCATGTCATCGACCTCGGTCCCGAGGGCGGCGACGAAGGCGGACAACTGGTGTTCGAGGGCACCCCCGAGGCGCTCGCCGAGTGCGAACGGAGTTACACAGGCAGATACCTGCGGACGCTCCTGCAACAATCAACCGTCCGTAAGCCGTCGATTACGTAGGATATACGTAGGATATACGTAAGATATACGTAGGATATACGTAGGATAACCGAGACGATGTACTGACTTCTTACTAACTTTTTACTAACAGTCAATGACCAATTAACAACCAAAACAATGAAAGCAACGCAACATCGCGGAAACACCGCAAACAACATAAACAATGCAAACAACGAGTATGTCAAATAAATCCAATTTTAACATGAAGACTTTGAAAAAAGAAATCCGCCAGTCGGATATTTTCTCGCACCTCGCTTCTGCCGGCTACTTGCCGCGTTGGTGCGTCCTCTTTCTTGATTTGCTGCTTGTGTCCATCGCCTTTTGGATAAGCATGGGTATAGGCACAAGTATGTTCCATTATGGCAGTGCCGCTTTGGGCACCACCGCCCTAAAATACTGGCAGCAGTTCCTAATCGTGCTTGCCGTACAGACCGTTTGTTTCTGGGGCTTCCATACCTATTCCGGTATCTTGCGCTACTCCACTTTTGTGGACACCATCAAGTGCCTGCTCGCTGTCTTGGTGTGCGGAGGTAGTCTGCTCATCTTCAATGGTTTATATACCTATTTCTCGGGCGATAAACCCCTGATGAACACCCTCCTGCTCATCTACATGCCTCTTGCTTTCGTGTTGCTGTTCTGTCTCCGCGTGGGTATCAAGACGACCTACGAATACATCCGCCACCACACCAGCAACAGCCCGAAAGTGCTCATCTATGGCACCAAGTCCGCCGGGCTCGCCATCGCCAAGATGCTCCGTAGCGCAGGCGACATGCCCTACCGCCCCGTAGGCTTCATCGGCGACAGCACCACCAAGAAATCGGACTACCGACTCAACGGACTCCCCGTCTTCCCGCTCAACGAGAAGACCTTCCGCTGGATGAAAGACCACGAGGTCAAGAGCATCATCATCTCTCCTATTAAAATGCGCGAGATAACGCCGGCGCAGGACTTGCAGGTGTTCTTCGACCATAACATCCACATCCTCAGCACCCCCTACTTCACCGAGTTTGACAACGCCGACGAGGCGGACACCAACCGCATAGGGCGTATCAACGCCATACAGATAGAAGACCTGCTGGAACGACCCTCTATCAACATCGACACCGACAACGTGCGCCAAATCATCACCGACAAAGTGGTGATGGTGAGCGGAGCGGCAGGCAGCATCGGCTCCGAACTTGTGCGGAAAGTGCAACGCTTTGAGCCGAAGGTAACCATCCTCCTCGAGATGGCGGAGTCGCCCCTGCACGACCTCTTGATGGACTTGAAGGCGCAGTTCCCCAACCGTCGCTTCATCCCTGTCATCGGCGATGTGCGCAACCGCGAACGCATGGAGAACGTCTTCAATGAGTTCCGCCCCGACGTGGTCTATCATGCCGCTGCCTACAAGCACGTCCCGATGATGGAGGAGTTCCCCAACGAGGCCATCTGCGCCAACGTGCAGGGCACGAAGAACATGGCGGACATGGCGGTCAAATACGGCGTGCAACGCTTTGTGATGATTTCCACCGACAAGGCGGTGAACCCCACCAACATCATGGGTGCCAGCAAGCGTATCGCGGAGATGTACGTGCAGTCGCTCTTCAAGCAACTCGTCAAGGAGAACCCCGAATGCACCAAGTTCATCACCACGCGCTTCGGTAATGTGCTCGGCTCCAACGGCTCCGTCATCCCCTACTTTAAGAAGCAGATTGCCGCTGGCGGACCCGTAACGGTTACCCACCCCGACATCATCCGCTATTTCATGACCATCCCCGAGGCGTGCACCCTCGTCATGGAGGCAAGCACGCTGGGTAAAGGCGGAGAAATCTTTGTCTTCGACATGGGGCACCCCGTGAAGATTTACGACCTTGCCAAGAACATGATACGCCTTGCGGGCTTCATACCCGAAGAGGAGATTCCCATCGTCTTCACGGGACTCCGCCCGGGAGAGAAATTGTACGAGGAACTGCTGAACCAGAAGGAGACCACGCTCCCCACTACCAACGAGAAAATCATGATTGCGCGCGTGCGGGAATTCCCCTTTGCCGAAGTCAGCGAGAAGATAAACACCCTCATTGACCTTGCCCACCAAGACAAGCCGTTCCTCACCGTGCAACAAATGAAAGACCTCGTACCCGAGTTCATCAGCAAGAACTCCATCTACGAACAATTAGACAAGTAAATGCAAGAAGTAGAGCAATTCTTTATCGCCCACAGTTACCTCGTCGGGCTCATATCATTCCTCATCGGTTTGGTATGTATGCCCTTGGTTATCAAGATTGCACGCACCAAGCACTTGGTCGTGCGACCCAACAAACGCATGTCCCATACGGGCGAGGTCCCTAACGTGGGCGGCATAGACATATGCTTCAGTTTCGTACTGACCTGCCTGCTCCTCGGCTTCAATGCGATAGAACACAACCAGTTCTTCATCATCGGCATCTTTATTATCCTGATGGTGGGGTTCATAGACGACTTGCTTGTGCTGTCCCCGCTGGCGAAACTCTTCGGCGAGTTGCTCTCGGGCATTGCGCTCATCGGCTTTGCCGACATGCGTATCACCCATCTCCACGGACTCTTCGGCATCGAACAGATAGGTATCGTCCCCTCCTACCTGCTGTCTGCCTTCATCTTAGTGGCAATCATCAATGCGATAAACCTCATTGACGGTGTGGACGGACTGGCGTCGGGATTGGGCATGCTCTATTGTTTGTTCTTTGCGGTTTACTTTGCCCTTGTGGAAGAGACCAAATGGTCTGTGGTGGCAATCAGTCTCATTGGTTCTTTGGCGGTGTTCTTCTGCTACAACGTGTTCGGTAAGAAACAGAAAATCTTCATGGGCGACTCGGGGTCCCTGCTGCTGGGCTACATGCTCACCACCTTCGTCTTCCGCTTCTGCGAGATGAACGCCTATCATCTTGTCCCGGGAGAGTACATGATGACCGCGGCACCGATGGTGGCTATCTGCGTGCTGACGGTGCCTATCTTTGACACCATCCGCGTCAGCCTTACCCGTATCATACACCACCGTTCCCCCTTCCGACCCGACAAGAACCATATACACCACTTGCTCTTGCGCACAGGGCTGAACCATATACAGACCACCTGCATCCTGCTCGCGGTCTCCGTGTTGTTCATCATCCTTGCCATCTTGGGCAGGAACTGGAACATGTGGCTGCTGCTCACGGTTGATTTCACCCTCGCCACGCTGCTCACGCTCCTCCTATGGACTATCATCAACCGACAACAAGCAAAAAACAAAGGAACTCTTAATTCTTAATTCATAATTCTTAATTAGAAATCAGGGTGCTTACCGTAGAACATCTCTCCATAGAATTTGCCTCGCGTCCTGTGCTGGACGACATCTCCTTCATGGTCAACAAGAAGGACCGCATCGCCTTGGTCGGTAAGAACGGTGCGGGCAAGTCCACGCTCCTGCGCCTTATCGCAGGCGAATATACGCCCACCGCAGGACGTATCGCCCGCGACACCGACTTGACCATCGGCTACCTGCCGCAGGTGATGATGCACACCGACGGCAAGACCCTCCGCGAGGACGTGTCCTCCGTCTTTGCCGACGCGCCGTTAGAGGAGCAGGCAAGGCGAATCGCAGAGATGGACCGCACCATCATCGGGCTCGGCTTCGAGCGCAAGGACTTCGACCGCCCTTGTTCCGAGTTCTCCGGCGGATGGCGGATGCGTATTGAGTTGGCAAAGATACTCCTGCGCCACCCCGACCTCCTCTTGTTGGACGAGCCGACCAACCACCTCGACATAGAGTCCATCCAGTGGCTCGAAGACTTCCTGCGCACCTCGCCGAGTGCCCTCATCCTCGTCTCGCACGACCGCAAGTTCATCGATAACGCCACCAACCGCACCATCGAAATTACCCTCGGGCGTATCTACGACTACAACGTCAACTACTCCCGCTTCCTCGAACTGCGCCGCGAGCGCCACGAGCAGCAGGTGCGCGCCTACCTCAACCAACAGAAGATGATTCAGGAGACCGAGGACTTCATTGAGCGCTTCCGCTACAAAGCCACCAAAGCCGTACAGGTACAGTCCCGTATCAAGCAGTTGGAGAAAATCGAGCGTATCGAAGTGGACATGGAGGACACCTCGCGCCTGAACCTCCGTTTCCCGCCCGCGCCCCGCAGCGGCGACTTCCCCCTTATCGTGGAAGACCTGCGCAAGGACTTCGGCGAACACAACGTCTTCCACGACGTTACCTTTACCATCCGCCGCGGCGAGAAAGTGGCGTTCGTCGGCAAGAACGGCGAGGGTAAATCCACGCTCGTCAAGTGTATCATGGGGCAACTCGACTACATGGGTACGCTCAAAATCGGGCATAACGTCAAGATAGGCTATTTCGCGCAGAACCAAGCCGCCCTCCTCGATGAGAACCTGACGGTCTTCCAAACCATCGACTATGTGGCGGTGGGCGACATCCGCACCAAGATACGCGACATACTCGGCGCGTTCATGTTCGGCGGCGAAGCGTCGGAGAAGAAGGTGAAAGTGCTCTCCGGCGGCGAGCGAAGCCGTCTCGCGATGATTCGCCTCCTGCTCGAACCCTGCAACCTCCTTATCCTTGACGAGCCGACCAACCACCTCGACATGCAGTCCAAGGACGTGCTGAAAGCCGCTTTGCAGGACTTCAACGGCACCGTCATCTGCGTCAGCCACGACCGCGACTTCCTCGACGGGCTCGTCAGCAAGGTCTATGAGTTCGGCGGGGGACACGTCCGCGAGCACCTCGGCGGCATCTACGACTTCCTCCAAACCAAACGACTTGACTCTCTCAAAGACCTCGAACGCAATACGCAAACAACGAAAACAACGCAATCTACGCAAACAACGAAATCTACAAATACTACGGAACCTACGTCCCCGACTCCGTCGGGACAGTCCGCCTATGCCGCCCAGAAGGCAGAAGCCGCCGCACGCCGCAAGAAAGAGAAACAGATAGCCGAGACCGAAGCCGCCATCGCCCGACTCGAGGCGGAGCAGAAAACGCTCGAAGACACGATGGCTGCCGACCCCGCACAGCAGACCCCCGAGAACTTCCAGCGCTACGAGCATATCAAACGCGAGATAGAGCAAAAACTCTACGAGTGGGAAATCCTCAGCGAGTAAAAACTAGGGGCGCCCCGATGTGTCGGGGCGGTAATGGAGGTGCGGTCAGAAGTATTATCCCGACAAGTCGGGAGCCGCACTAAAAGAAAGCAAAGAGTAAGTAAGGACTCCGGGCTGTCGATTACGGTAAAAAAACGGCAAAAAGACGGCAAAAGGACGGCAACGACACGGCAACGAGAGCAGACTAAAAGCAGAGAATATGGCAACCACATCGGACATTCACCCAATCATCGACTACATCAAGCAGTTCCTCCTCTACGGCAACGCTGAGGCGGCGCAGCGTGTCGGCTACACCGCCGACGAACAGGAGTGGAATCAGTATGCCGTGGTCATCGTGCCCAACGGCTTCTTGGGCAACAGCCTTGTCCTGCCCGACATGAATCGCCCGCAGATGGAGCAACGCGGCAAGACGCTTATCATCCGCACCGACCTCATCTACAACACCTTCTTTTTCATCTCCCGCGCCGAGGAACTGCTCAACCACCGGCGCGACGAGCACGGTCGTTTCTGCGCCCGTTACTCCATCCTCGGGTACGGTAACCGCTTGCAGATACCCATCATAGACGAGTACGCGCATATCCTAATGAAGCACCTCGAACTGGATATGCCCGCCCCCCGCTACAACCATATCTACCTCACCCACGACATCGACACCATCTCCCAATACCGCCACCTGCGCGGCTTCTTCGGCGGACTCTATCGCGGCGAGATAAGCCAAGCTCTCAATGCCCTGACCGACATCCGCCGCGACCCCGTCTACACCTTCCCGTGGCTGATAGAGCAGGACGCCAAAGTACCGACCGCCGAGGTCATCTATTTCGTCAAACACACGCAAGGAAAGGGCTACGACTATCCGCAATACAACCTGCAAGGCACTGACTACCAGCAATTAGAGACCCTCCTCCTCCAATCCCACGCCCGCCTCGGCATCCATTCCAGTTACTACGGATGGGAACAAGGAGCCAAGAACAAGGAACCAAGACTCAATAGTTCTGCAAACGAACTCCCCCGCCCCGTTTACGGGGCCCCCACAAGCAACGCGCCGTGGGGTGAACTTTGCGGGGAGGGGGCAAGGGGGCGGGGCACCTCAGAGACGAAGGTAACAAGTCATGGTTCCTGGCTCCTGGCTCCTTGCTCCTTTCTCCACCGCAGCCACTACCTCCGCTGCTCCATTGACAACATGCAAGTTCTTGCCGATGCCGGCGTAACCGACGACTTCACGATGGCGTTCCCCGACCAAGCAGGCTTCCGCTTGCAGACCTCGCGCCCTGTGCGGTGGATTAACCCCAAGACCTACACCCTCACTCCGCTCACGCTCCATCCCCTCACGGTCATGGACTGCACCCTGAGCAACACCAACTACATGAACCTCCAAACCGAGGACGAAGCCTACTTCTTCTGCGAGCAACTCTTCGACAAAGTCCGCCAATACGCCGGCGACATCACCCTCCTCTGGCACAACAGCAATCCCTCTGGCAACCCATACCATAAGTCTTTATATATCAAACTGCTAAAAGGTCTTCGCCACTATACCAAACACGCATGAAACCACGCATACTCATACTGACCGACCCCTATGGGAAGCCTTCCTACGCGCCGCGCCTGCGTTATCTGTGTGATTACCTCACGCAACAGGGCTACTCCATTGATGTCTATACCGAGCAGTTTCAGCCGCACGACTTCCCGCACGATTATCCTATTTATGAGAAGCCCACTCGTCAGAAACTGTGGCAGTGGGCGATACAATCCTTTTGGTCTTTGCTGACAGACTACCGCAACCGCCAATTCTCAAAGTGGGTACAGCGAGCAACTGCCGACACCCGTTACGATGTAGTCTTCTGCACCACCTTCTCTACTTTCCCGCTCCGCGCAGCCTATGAGGTTGCCCGAAGCCGCCGTATCCCTTTCATAGCAGATATCCGCGATTTGGAAGAGCAAGTACCCGGAGCGCAATACCAGAGCCATCGCCAGTGGTGGACGCGCCCTTTCCGCCAATGGTATCGGAATGTCAATATACGCCGTAGGAACCGAGCACTCAGACGGGCAGATATAGTAACCACCGTATCTCCGTGGCACGTGGATTTTATCCAACGCACTATCAATCCCAATGTGCATTTGATATACAACGGCTATGCACCCGAGCAGTTTTATTTTGCTCCTGTCAACTACCCGCAATTCCTCATATCGTACATCGGGAAGATATACGAGTTTCAAGACCCCACACCCATAGAACAGGCTGTTTGTGAATTAAACCTATCGGACATCGTGTTGAACTATCACACTCCCACACATAATCCCATTCCCATAACCGCCGTTGGCGATGAAATCAGACGCAGCAGTATCTGCATAGTCTTGACCAATAAGTCGGCAAAAGGGATGATGACCACTAAGTTCTACGAGGCTTTGGGCTGCGAGAAACCCATCTTGTGTTTCCCGTCAGACGAAAGTGTCTTGGCGGCGACTATTCAAAACACCAATGCAGGCATAGCCACTGACAACAAGGAGGAGATAAAGCAGTTCATCTTGGAGAAGTACCACGAATGGCAAGCCAACGGATATACCCACCAAGAGGTGAGAAACAAAGAGCAATTCTCCCGCGAGTACCAAGCCCGACAGTTTGAAGAACTATTTTTGCAATGCCTACAATAAGCGTCATAGTGCCCATATACAACACCGCGGCTTATCTGTCAAGGTGTATAGAGTCGCTGGTTAATCAGACCTACAGCGACCTGCAAATCATACTCATAGACGATGGCTCTACGGACAATAGTGGTGCGATAGCAGACGAATGGCAGGCAAAAGACTCGCGCATTGAGGTGTATCACCAGCCGAACCAAGGACAATCAGCGGCACGCAACGCCGGATTGCAGCATGCAAAAGGGGAATATATTGCTTTTGTGGATTCCGATGACTACATTGATAGCAACTATTTCTCCACTATGCTCCAAGCGGCAGATGCTGCAATAGACTGTGTGCAAACAGGGTATCGCCGTGTACAGCAAAACGGAGAGATTATCAAAGCATACCGCCCCAAACACTTCTACCAATACACCTCCCCGTGCATGCGTCTATATCGACGAGGCTTTATAGAACGCCACCACTTACATTTCCCCGAAGGGATGATTTATGAGGACGTAGATTTTTCCATTGACCTATGGTTGGCACATCCTACGTATAAGATGATATCGTATTGCGGTTACAATTATACCCTCAACACTTCATCTACCACTTCCCGCAAGCGCCCTCAGGCGGAGAAAGCCCTCTACCGCTTGTTGAAACAACGATGGCAGACGGCCTCCTCTATTACCGATAGATTATTGATAGCATATACTATTATAAGACTCAAAATACATTTCTTGAAATCATGAAAACATATTATCACACCTTTTTGTTTACTTGTGTATGCGTGCTCTTCTCCTTTCCTCTCTTTGCGGCGACGTATTTTGCTGCGCCTGCAGGAACGGGGAACGGTAGTTCGTATGCGAGTCCTTGTTCGCTAAGTACCGGTATCAGTAAGTTGAAGAGTGCCGGCGATACGCTGTATCTGCTGGGCGGGCAGTACGACCTCGGGAATACCAAAATTAGCAGCAAGAACGGCAACAGCACTGCCTATATCGTCATCTCCGGCTACCCGGGGGAAACCGCTATCTTGGACTTCCGCACTACCGCCTACGGCACGCGCGGATTGCAAGTCGCAAGCAATTGCACCTATCTGCATATCAAGGACTTGACCCTCCGCTATTCGGGCAAGAACAACCTCTACAACGAGGGTAGTTACTGCTTGTTTGAGAACCTTGATATCTACGGTTCAGCGGATACGGGCTGCCAGATGAAGAACGGCGGCAACAATATCATCAAAAACGTGGACTCGCACGACAACTTTGACTACGAGTTAGACAAGTCGGGCAATCTGACGCAGTGCGACTTTGGCGGCAACGCAGACGGCTTTGCCGACAAGCAGCACAGCGGTGCCCCCAACCACTACATCGGCTGCCGCAGTTGGAACAACTCCGATGATGGTTGGGATTTCTTCCAGCGCGTTACCACTGCCGAGACCATCATCGAGCAGTGTATCTGCTACAAGAATGGTCCTGCCTACTACGACATGCGCAACCACCCGCGCTATGAGACTGACAAAGCATGGTTCGACCAGTTCGCCACCCCGCGCACCGTGATGGATGCTGATAGTAACATTGTAGAGGTTTCATTAGATAGGTACCCGAACATGGGCAACGGGAACGGCTTCAAAGTAGGAGGGGGCTACACTGACCATAAAGTGTTGCTGCACCACTGCCTCGCCGTAGCCAATACGGTCAAGGGCTTCGACCAAAACAACAACGACGGCACTATGCGCGTCTATAACAACACGGGGTACCTCAATGGATACAACTTCGGTTTCACCACCAAGTACGGCACGCTCAGCATACAGAACTGTCTATCGTGCAAGAGCAGGAAAGGCAACTACACGCAATCGAAAACTACGCTGGTCAACTCGCACAACAGTTGGAACATCAGCGGACTGACAATCAGTGCCTCGGACTTCCTCTCGCTGGACACCACGCAGATTCTCGCTGCCCGCCAAGCGGATGGTTCTCTCGCAGAGGGCACACTGCTACACCTCGCTGCAGGCTCTGCACTGATTGACGCGGGTGAGGATGTAGGACTGTCCTATACAGGTGCGGCTCCCGACCTCGGCTGCTACGAGACCGATGGTGTGCTTCACCCGACCATCACCTGCACATCCGAAAACAGCGAGCAGTGGTTGATGGAAGGAGAGGATATCAGTCCTATTGTCTTCCAATGGGGTGGTGCGGCTACCAAACTGACATGCAGTAACTTACCCACGGGCATTACCTACAAAATCAGCAACACCAACAAGACGCTCACTCTCTCAGGCAGCATTGAGCAAGCGGGGTCTTACACCGTCACCGTCTCCACGGTCTCCAACGAGGCAGAAGTAAACAGCCTCAGCGCAACGCTGCATATCAAGTCAAGCGCGTGCAAGAAAGTCGGGTTCGTTACTGTGCCAATTACTGGGGACGCGGGCGTCTCGCCCGCGGTAGGGGCAGAAGATGAGTTGATTCTCAACAAGTTGCGCAGCAACGACTCGCTGGCGATAAGCGTCTTGGACGCTGCTGCCACCGACACAGATTACTCGCTGTATGATGTGCTCATCCTCGGAGCAAAACCCAATAGCGGTGCCGCCGCGTTTGCCCAACTGAAAGGCTACGACAAGCCCATGCTGGTGCTGAAACCTTTCCTCTACAAGAGCAGCGTGTGGAACTGGGGAACGCCCGCCAACACACAGGATGTGGTAGTCTATGTGCCCGACACCACGCACACGATATTCCAAAACATTAACTTCCACGGCAGCAATGAGTTGGTGCTCTTCTCGCAATGCAACACCAATGCCGTAACGGCTATCACGGACTGGACGCAGGAAGGCATTTGCTTAGCCTCTCCCGTTTCGCAAAACACCTACACTACCATTGCCGATATGCCCGCGGGAACGGTGGTCGGCGAGACTACACTCCCGCAACGGCTGATGACCATCGGCATCTCGGAGTACAGCACCGCCTACCTGACCAACGAAGCACTGCAAGTGCTGGAGAACACCGTCTATTATCTCTTGTCGATGCCGCTTCCGCAAGGTCCGACGCAGGAGGTCGCCACTGACCAACTACCGCACCCCGCAGTGCGCAAAGTCTGCACCCCGCAGGGAATCCGCCTCCTCATCGGCGACAAGACCTACGACCTATTGGGAAGGGTAA
Source organism: Paludibacteraceae bacterium (assembly GCA_051870955.1). Classification (GTDB taxonomy): domain Bacteria; phylum Bacteroidota; class Bacteroidia; order Bacteroidales; family Paludibacteraceae; genus Colicola. Next base: position 19,190 of record JBJECJ010000042.1, read on the forward strand.
TTAACAATTAACAATTAACAATTAATAATTAACATGCCACTGCTCTGAGTATTCTGAGAACTCTGAGAACTCAGATTATTCCGATTACTCTGAGCACTCCGATAAATCGTAAATCGTAAATAACGCCATGACAATCACTGATTTACTCCATCAAGAAGTGGTGCCCGCTATCGGCTGTACCGAGCCTATCGCGGTGGCACTATGTGTCGCAAAAGCCAAAGAAGAACTGGGGCAAGAGCCCGAGGACATCGTGGTGCGGCTGAGTAAGAACATCTACAAGAACGCCATGGCGGTGGGTATTCCCAACACAGGCATGACGGGACTTCCGATTGCTATTGCGTTGGGAGCAACGGCGGGGCATAGTGCGTATATGCTGGAGGTGTTGCGCGATGCGGACGAGGCTGCTGTGGTGTATGCCAAAGGCTATATGGAGCGGACTCCCATCCGCATTGAGGTGGCAGAAGAAGCACCCGATATCCTCTACATCCACACCACTGTCCGTGCAGGCGAAGCGCAAGCCGAAGCCACCATTCAAGGGACACATACACATTTTGTGGAAAAAGACCCACCCCTACCCTCCCTGCAAAGGGAGGGAGTAGAAGAATTACCTTCATCTATAGAAACTAATCTCCCACACTCCCCCTTTGTAGGGGGAGTTGGAGGGGGTCTCCTTCTTCCTTCGCTACGTGCCGTATGGAACTATGCGATGACGGTGGATTTGGAGGAAGTAGCGTGGTTGCAAGAGGGTGCAGAGATGAATATCCGTGCGGCAGAGACCTCCTTCCGCGGCAACTACGGACACGGGTTGGGACGACTACTGCACTCCTCCGCTCAAGGCGCTCAAGGAGGTGCGGTCTCCAGGCCGCACCACGACAAGCAAGAACAATTGTCAAATTGTCAAATAGGCGATGTCTTTGGCAACACGCTGTTCACGAAGATACTGAGTTACACCTGCGGGGCATGCGACGCGCGTATGTCAGGCGCGATGGTGCAGGTGATGTCCAACTCGGGTTCCGGCAATCAGGGGATTTCCTGCTCGGTACCCGTCTATCTCTACGCCAAAGAGCGGGGTTGCAGCCGCGAGCAGACCATCCGTGCGCTGACGCTGAGCAACCTGACGGTGGTGTACATCAAGCAGTCGCTGGGGCGGCTGTCGGCGCTGTGCGGCTGTGTGGTAGCGGCAACGGGCTCGGCGGTGGGGATTACCTACCTGATGGGCGGCGGATACGAGGAAATCACATACGCCATCAAGAACATGATTGCCAATATCTCGGGCATGATATGCGATGGCGCGAAACCTGGTTGCGCGCTGAAAGTAACGAGCGGCGTGGGCACGGCGATACTGTCCGCTTCGCTGGCGATGCAGCACTCGTATGCCGACGCTTCGGAGGGCATCGTGGAGGAAGACATCGACCGCACCATCCACAACCTCACCCGCATAGGACACGACGGCATGACCCAGACCGATGACCTCATCCTCGACATCATGACCCACAAGCAGACACGCTGAGGGCAACCTGCGGGAGACCTGCGGACGACCTGCGGTAATGTTACGGGCGACCCGCGACAGACCCGCGATAGACCCGCGAAAAAATGTGGTTCGAAAAGGGGAGGGAACAGAGAGGGAAAGGTGGAGGACAATGAAAGAAAGAGTGGGGAAATGGAAAGAGTGGGGAAAAGAGTAGGGGAATAGACAGAGTGGGGGAATAGAAAAAGGGTTGCCGGATTGGCAACCCTTTTCTCTTGCACGTTCTGAGAAACGATTAGTGTTTGGCTTTCTCTACGATGGCTTTGAACGCTTGCGGCTGGTTCATAGCGAGGTCAGCGAGCACCTTGCGGTTGATTTCGATACCTGCTTTTTTGAGCGCGCCCATCAACTGGCTGTAACTCAGTCCTTCGAGACGAGCGGCAGCGTTGATACGCTGAATCCACAATGCGCGGAAATTGCGCTTTTTGTTCTTGCGATCGCGATAAGCATACTGGAGACCCTTCTCCCAGGTGTTCTTGGCAACTGTCCAAACGTTGGCACGGCCACCAAAATTGCCTCTTGTGAGGCTCATGATCTTCTTACGACGGTTACGAGAAGCGACGTGATTTACTGATCTTGGCATAGTTCAAATACAAAATTTGGTGGTTAATAACTTAGCGCAGCAACAGCAACTCGCGCAAAGAACGCAGGTTGGAGTGGTCTACGAGTGCAACGTGAGTCAAGTTGCGTTTCTGTTTCTTGGTCTTCTTTGTCAGAATGTGACTCTTGTAAGCGTGTTTACGCTTGATTTTACCCGTTCCGGTAAGAGCGAATCTTTTTTTAGCACCGGAATTAGTCTTTACCTTTGGCATTTTGTTAATAATTTAATGGTGAATATTTAGAGTCTGAGGCAGCCATTGGTAGCCCGCAGACTATGTGTTATTGCTGTTTCTTCGGACTGAGGTTCAGTATCATGCGTTTGCCTTCCAAGTTGGGCATGGAGTCGGGTTTCCCGAACTCCGCGAGGTCGTTGGCGAAGCGTGCCAATAGCAACTCTCCCTGCTCCTTGAAGACGATAGAGCGCCCGCGGAAGAACACGTATGCCTTCACCTTGTTGCCCTCTTTGAGGAACTCCTGCGCGTGCTTCAACTTGAAGTTGTAGTCGTGGTCATCGGTCTGAGGTCCGAAGCGGATTTCCTTCACCTCCATCTTCTTCGAGTTGGCTTTAGCCTCTTTCTCTTTGCGTTTCTTTTGGTAAAGGAACTTCTGATAGTCAAGGATTCGGCATACAGGAGGGTCAGCGTTGGGCGAGATTTCCACCAGGTCCAGGTTCTGCTCGTCTGCCATGCGCAGTGCAGTCTGGAAGGGGTAGATTCCCTGCTCTACATTGTCGCCTACAAGGCGCACTTGATGCACACCGCGGATACGGTCGTTGATGCGGTTGGGCATTTCTTTTTCTACTCGCCCGCGAAAGGGGCGTTTGGGTACATTTGGTGCGATAATTTTTTCCTCCTATATATAATGTTATTACCGTTTCAGTCGGTCAGCCTCTCGCATGTGCCGCCGCACTGTTTAGTATATCGACTCTAAAAAGTGCGCAAAATTACTACTTTTTTCCCAATCTTGCAAATTTTTTAGAGAAATTCTTCATTTTTTTGCGAATAATTTGCATATTCCGTAAAAAAAGCGTACCTTTGCGCAGGATTTTGTTTTTACTTAACCTGCTAAACTATTATGTCTCTCAAACGTTCGTGCATATTCTTGCTTCCCGCGCTTGCGGCATTGCTTGCTGTTTCGTGTCAGGAGCCCGCTTATATCAACGGTCCCGGCGATAATCTTTTTAACCAAGACAGCATTATTCCTATAGTGGACCCTGAGCCAACGCCTGCGCCCGAAGGGTTTGTTATTCCGGAGGGGGCACTCAATGTGTACGAAGTGCTGGATTCTTGCGCGAAGTTGGCGAGCGGAGAGGTCTCCCAACAGAAATACTATGTCTATGGTTGGGTGCGCGATTTCAATGAATCGAAGCATTTGGACGGTATTCAGAACTATGGCAATGCGTTCTTCTACTTGTCTGCTACGAATGACCCCGAGGCGAGCAAGGCTTTCTATGCCTACCAGTGTATGGGTAAGTTGGGTGCGAAGATAAGCGACCCAGAGGTGATACAAGCGGGTGATTTTGTGGTTATTAGCGCGTATATTACCAACTTTAACGGCACCTACGAGACTACCAGCGGCGGCTGCCTTGTTTCGAGCACCAATGCTGCTTTCAACGATGCGTTCTATGACTTCAAAGGCTGCCCGGAGCCGGATAGAGCGGTAGGGCAAATATCCGTAACCGAGGCGGAAGCGATTTGCCGCGGGCTGGAGAATAAAGCGACGACAAGCGAGACCTATGATATTATCGGTGTGGTGAATAGCATAGACGAAGCAGTGAGCACATCCTATGGCAATGCTACATTCCGCATCACCGATGGCAAATCTTTCCTCATTGCGTACCGCTGTATGGGTATGGACGGCAGCAAGTTTACGAATGTTAACCAAGTGCAGTTGGGCGATACGGTGGTAGTAACCGGCAAACTGCAAAACTACAACTATACGCCAGAGGTGACGCAAGGCGGATACCTCTCCGACAGCACCAACCCGAATCTTTAATTCTTGTGTGTTTTAGAACATTCCACAAAACAATACTAACAAATTATTCTAACAATTATGAAGAAACTTCTTCTTGCTGCCGTGATGGCAGTAGCAAGCATCTCGCTTGCAGTAGCGCAACCTCGTGCTGTCGGTGCTAACATCGGTTATGGTGTGTCAGTATCGTACCAGCACAATCTTGGTCCTGCCAATATGATTGACTTGGCAGTTGAGTTGCCGGGCTTCGGCGGTATCGGTGCAACCTGTACTTATGACTGGATTAACCCCTTCGGCACCCAGATTCCTTGGAACGAAAAGGGTTCTTGGAACTGGAGCCTCGGTGTAGGTGCCGGTGCAGGTTTCCTGTGGGGCATTACCGGTGGGTATGTCGGCGTGGTAGGACACTGCGGCGTGGCTTACGACTTCTGGTTCCCCTTGGAGTTGTCGGTTGATTGGCGTCCGAACATCGGTGCTTGGTTCGGGAATGGTGGCGCAGGTTTCAATACAGGTGGTCTCTATACGGGTATCAACATCGGCGTACGCTACTTGTTCTAATCTGTCTTACAATCCTTTTAAGAGGCTGTCTAACGAGTCAAGTTAGGCAGCCTTTTTTGTTTCTATTCCGATTCGACCAGGGTTCGATATTGTCCCATGAATCACCTACGAATCACCTATGAATCACCTACGAATCACCTACGAATCACCTACGAATCACTAACTAATCACTAACTAATCGCTAACTAATCACTAACTAATCGCTAACTAATCTCTAACTATGGTCTGCTGATGGTGTTTGCTGTGAAGGAGGAGTGGAGGGGAGCGGTTTTTGAGCGATAATTTGGCGGGAAGTGTCGATAATGCCCAAAAATGCTGTTCGGAGGCATTTTTGGTAGTGAAATGCTTGCATATATCGCGAAAAAAGTGTAATTTTGCAGTCTGATACCACACCTTAGTATATGAATCGCCGATTATATCCTTTGTGCCTTTTGCTGCCGATAGTGGTGCTCTGTGCGGGTTGCGGACGGACGTCCGTGCCGAAGCCTTACGGCTATGTGCGGCTGACGATGCCCGATACCTGCTATGCGGACGCTGTGCCCGCGGGGTATCCGTATCGGTTTGATGTGTCGTGCAACGCCGAGGTGCTGCCTGTTCGCGGCGAGCATGGGGAGCGGTATTGGATAGACCTGCATTATCCCGCGCTGAACGCTACGGTGCATTGCTCTTACCAGCCCGTGCGGGGGAACTTGCGCGAACTGACGGACGATGCGATTCGCTTTGTGTATCGGCATGCGTCGCACGCTTCGTCTATCCCTGAGCGGGGATATGAGAATCCCGAGGCGCGGGTGTATGGGGTGCTGTTTGATTTAGAGGGGAATACGGCGTCTTCGATGCAGTTTTTCGTAACTGACAGCGTGCGGCATTTCTTCCGCGCGGCGGCGTATTGCGACTGCGTGCCCAATGCTGACTCGCTGGCGCCCGTATATGAGTATCTGCACGAGGATGTCGTGCGTATCGTGGAGAGTTTCGAATGGAGGTAATGCGCTACATATCAGCGGCGAAGGCGGACGGACGGAAGTTGTTCGCATGGCTGGTGGACCCGGAGAAGGCGGAGGCGCTTTTTACCGTCCGCGACACGGTCGGGACGTCCCCAGTGAATATGCTGATTTTTGTGGGGGGAAGCAGTGGCGGTGAGCAGACGGAGAAGGTGGTCAGGCAGTTGAAAGCGCGGTACGATGTGCCGGTGGTGCTGTTCCCGGGCAATGTCAGCCAAGTAACGGCTGAGGCGGATGCGTTGCTCTTTTTGTCGCTGTTGTCGGGGCGCAATGCGGAGATGTTGGTAGGGCAGCAGGTGCGCGCGGCGGAGGCGGTCAGGCAGGCGGCGATAGAGACGATACCGATGGGTTATATCCTTGTGGACGGGGGGAGAGAGACGGCTGTGGCGCGTGTGTCGGGCACCCGACCGATAGCGCAAGAGGCGGTGGACGAGATAGTGCGTACCGCGATGGCTGCGGAGATGATGGGCAAGCAGTTGGTGTATCTGGAAGCCGGCAGCGGCGCGTTGGAGCCTGTGCGCGAGGAGGTGATTCGAGCCGTGAGGGCGGCTGTCTCATGCCCGCTGATTGTGGGCGGCGGGATTCGCTCGACGGAGGCGATGCAACGGGCTTACGACGCGGGGGCGGACATCGTGGTGGTGGGGAATTGGCTCGAAGAGCACCCCGAGGAAGTGGGGAAGTTCAAGACCCTCTCTAACTCCCCCTTAAAGGGGGAGAATCAGAAGTCTCCCGAAAACCACCCCATAAATCGAGGATTTTTCGGGGACCCCGGGAAGGGAGATTTAGAGGGTCGCGAGGATGCGCGATATATGGGGATGGCGTTGCTTGAGGCGGAGAAAGCCTTTGAGGCGGGGGAGGTGCCCGTGGGCTGTGTGGTGGTGTCGCAGGGGCAGGTGATAGGCAGAGGGCATAACCTGACGGAGACCTTGCAGGACGTAACTGCGCATGCCGAGATGCAGGCGCTGACTGCTGCGGCGCAGACCCTCGGAGGGAAGTACTTGCCAGACGCGACGCTGTATGTTACGGTGGAGCCCTGCGTGATGTGCGCGGGCGCGATAGGATGGGCGCAGGTGAAGCGGGTAGTGTACGGCTGCGGGGATGAGAAACGGGGATTTACGCGCTTTGCGCCGCGCGCGCTACATGCCAAAGCCACGGTGGTGAGCGGCGTGCGCGAAGACGAGTGTCGAGCGCTCATGCAAGCGTTCTTTAAGGGAAGACGATAATAGAAAGACTAGAAAAACTAGAAATCCTAGAAATCCTAGAAATTCTAGAAAAACTAGAAAAACAAAACTACAAACAATAACAACTACTAAACAAAACTTAAACGACATGTCCCTTTTTTCTCCCAACAAGGCCTTCTCCAATGTGCTGCGCAAGGCGGGGCTTGTGTTGCCTTTCATTGCGCTGGCGGTGCTGTCTGCGGTGCTTTTCCCGCGCTATACGACGTCGTTTCGTTACCATTGCGAGGTAGGCAAGCCGTGGGCATACGACCTTGTAACGGCGGAGTTCGACTTCCCCATCTACAAGACCTCGGCGCAGTTGGCGGCGGAAGAGCGGCAGTTGCTGGAGACTTTTGCCCCGTGTTTTATGCCCGTTGGCGGCGGGCAATGGGCTGCGGACAAAAAGGTGTTGCCGATAATCAGTTACGAGGACAGGGACTGGATGGAGCAAGAGGGCTACAGCCGGCTGGCGGTCATCAGCAATCATGTCTCCACGACCTACCTGCTGGAGGAGGTGCTGACGGAGAAGACTGCCTACGAGCGTTTCGGCGTGCAAACGCCTGCGAACATCGCGCTCGACACCGCCATGACTAACCGACTGAAAACGAAACTATTAGCATCCATCGCTCCCACGCAGGGCATTGTGCAGACGGGGGAGAAGATTATCGACCGCGGCGAGATAGTTACCGAGCGCGATTACCAAATCTTGCAATCGCTGCGTCGTGCGTGCGAGGAAGACACCCTCACCCAGCACCAGCGTATATGGTCCATCATCGGTGAGGCGGTGTTGGTTACGCTGTTTCTGTTCCTCTTCATGCTCTACCTATATGTGTTCCGACCCGCATATATCAACAACCTCAGGACGGTGCTGTTCTTCTGCCTGCTGTCGGGAATAGTCATCGTGTTGTCGTGCCTGACGCTTCGCTACACCGACCTGAGTATCTATCTGATTCCTTTTGCGTGGGTGCCCATCCTGACGCGCGTGTTCTTCGACGCGCGCACGGGTCTGTTCCTGCATTTCACCACGGTGCTCATCGTCTCGCTCATCGCGCCGCAGCCGGTGCAGTTCTTCTTCATACAGGTGGCGGTGGGTATGGTGGCAGTGTCGAGCCTGAGCGACATGACGCGCCGCGCGCAACTGGCGCAGACGGCAGCGTGGATATTCGTCACGCAGACCTTGGCTTACACCGCCTTCACTTTCGCTGCCACGGGCGACTACCACACGCTGGAGCCCATGACCTACCTCTATTTCTTCGTGAACGCGTTGCTCATCATCGGCTCCTACGGCTTGATTTACCTCTTCGAGAAGATGTTCCGCTTCATCTCGTCGATTACGCTTATCGAATTGACGGATATCAACTCCGACCTGCTGCATACGATGGCGGAGCAGGCGCCGGGGACGTTCCAGCACTCGATGCAGGTGTCGAACCTCGCTACGGAGGCGGCGAAAGCCATTGGCGCGAATGCTCTGCTCGTGCGTACAGGGGCACTCTATCACGACATAGGCAAACTGCGTGCACCGCTCTACTTCACTGAGAATCAGCAAGGCGGACCTAACCCGTTGCTGACGATGTCACCCCAAGAGGCGGCGCAGGAGGTGATAAAGCACATAACCGAAGGCGAGGAGATGGCACGCAAACACCACCTGCCGGAGATGATTATCAACTTCATCACCACCCACCACGGCACGACGCTCACGCGCTATTTCTACAACACCTACGCCAATGCCCACCCAGGCGAGGAAGTGGATAAGATGCTGTTCCAGTACCCAGGACCCAAGCCGACGACCAAGGAAGCGGCTATCCTGATGATGGCAGACGCCGTGGAGGCACGCAGCCGCAGCCTCACGGACTACAGCGAGGAGGCGATAGCCAGGGCGGTGGACCAGATGATAGACCAGCAGATAGCCGACGGGCAGTTCGCCGAGACGCCGCTGTCGTTCAAGGATGTGGAGGACATCCGCCGCGTCTTCAAAGAGCGTATCTCCACTATCAACCACCACCGCATAGCGTATCCTACGCTGAACAGATAACGATATATCGTGAAAAGGATGTTGTATCTTGCCCCCATGGAGGATGTTACGGACCCTGCTTTCCGCCTGCTCTGCAAGCGGTTTGGCGCGGACAGGGTCTATACGGAGTTCGTCAATGCCGACGCGCTGGTGCGCGATGTGGCGTCCACCGTCCGCAAGTTGCAGATAAGCGACGCGGAGCGTCCCGTGGCGATACAGATTTACGGCAAAGACCCCGTGGCGATGGCGGATGCGGCGCAGATAGTTGAGCAGGCGAAGCCCGATTTCATCGACATCAACTTCGGTTGTCCAGTGAAGAAAGTGGCGGGCAAAGGTGCCGGGGCGGGCTTGCTGCAGACGCCAGAGCACCTGCTGGAAATCACGCGCGCCGTGGTCAACGCCGTGCATACGCCCGTTACCGTCAAGACACGCCTCGGTTGGGATGAGCAGCACCTCATCATCGTCGATTTGGCGGAGGCGTTGCAGGACTGCGGTATCGCCGAACTGGCTATCCACGGGCGCACGCGCAGCCAGATGTATCGCGGAGATGCCGACTGGACGCTCATCGGCGAGGTGAAGAACAACCCGCGCATGCACATCCCCATCATCGGCAACGGCGATGTAACCACGCCCGAGCGCGCACGGGAGTGCTTCGACCGCTATGGCGTGGACGCCATCATGATTGGGCGCGCCACCTTCGGCTGCCCGTGGATTTTCAAGGATATTCGCCTTGGTTTGGCGGGCGAGGAAGTGCCGCCGCGACCGATGGCATGGTGCGTGGAGATACTGAAAGAGCACGTGGAGCGGAGCATCGAGTGGATAGGCGACGAGCGCAAGGGCATTGTCCATTCCCGCCGCCATTTCGCCGCCTCGCCGGTCTTCAAAGGGCTGACGGACTTCAAGCAGACACGTATCGCCCTCCTCCGCGCAGACACCAAAGCCGAGGTGTTTCAAATCATGGACGACATCGTACAAAAATGGGGCACGCCGAACGATTAGCGTTCGATTGCCTCTTTCCGCCTGCGAAAATACCCTGACTTTATCGGAACATTATCGCGGGTCTATCGCGGGTCGTCCGCGGGTCGTCCGCAGGTCGGAACCTCCTCAAAAACAAAAAGAGACAGCCTGACCAATCGGTTAGACAGCCCCAAGCGAATCACAGAAAAAGCCTTTATGCCAACATCATGATGGCGCGTTGGAGGGCGTGGATGAAGTCATTCACGTCTTTTTCGTCGTTGTAGAGCCCGAACGACGCCCGCACCGTGCCCGGCACTTGCAGGTAGTCGATGAGCGGCTCCGCGCAGTGGTGCCCCGTGCGCACGGCGATACCCTGTCGGTCGAGCAAGGTGCCTACATCAAAGGGGTGCACCGGTCGCTTCCCCTCGCGGCTGTCGGCATACACGTTGAACGACACCACGCCTGCTTTCGGCTCGCCGGCGGCGTAAATCTTCACCTCCGGCAGCCTGCTTAGTTGCTCCTCGCAGTAGCGCGTCAGGCGCATCTCATGCTCCATAATGCCTTGAATACCTTTGTCTTGCATATACTGCAACGCCACTGCGAAAGCATACGAACCGATGAAATTGGGGGTGCCAGCCTCAAACTTGTAGGGCAGCACGTTGTAGGTAGTGCCATCGAAGCGCACGTGCTCTATCATCTCGCCGCCGCCCTCGGCAGGAGGCAGTTGGTTGAGCCACTCTTCCTTGCCGTAGAGCACGCCGAGCCCCGTAGGACCGTACATCTTGTGGGCAGAGCAAGCGAAGAAATCGCAGTCGAGCGCTTGCAGGTCCACAGGCATGTGGGGAGCCGACTGTGCACCGTCGATACACACGGGTACACCGTGCGCGTGGGCAATGCGGATAATCTCCTCCACGGGGTTGATAATCCCCAGCACGTTGCTCACCTGCGCCACGGAGATGAGGCGGGTGCGCGGGGTAATCATCTGCTCCAAACCGCTGATATCCAGCACTTCACCCTTCATGGGGAGCACTCGGAGAATCGCTTTTTTCCGCCCGCAGAGCATCTGCCACGGCACGATATTGGAGTGGTGCTCCAGCGTGCTGACGATAATCTCGTCCCCCTCGTTCAAAAACGCCTCGCCGAAGGAGAAAGCAAGCATGTTGAGGGCATCGGTGGTGCCTTTTGTGAAGACGATTTCTTTGGCGGAGCGTGCATGGAGGAAGTCCGCCACCGCTTGGCGCGCCTGCTCGTGGTGCTCGGTCGCCACTTGGCTCAGATGGTGCACGCCGCGGTGGATATTCGCATTCCAATGGGTGTATGCCTCCACGATGGAGTCCAGCACCACCTGCGGTTTCTGACTCGTCGCCGCATTATCCAGATATACCAAGCGCTTGCCGTACACCTGTTCTTTCAATATGGGAAAATCGGGGTTCAAAGTGGTCAGTGGTTAGTGGTCAGTTTTCAGAGTACTCTGATATTCAGAGCAATGGAACTCTTAATTCTTAATTAAATTCAGGGTTTGTATCGGCTTTCTTCCAGTATCTTTTGTGCGTCGCCCTCTGCTATCAGTTCTTGCAGGCTCACTTCGGGGTGGTTCTCCATGTAACTCTCTGCGATGCGCCATCCCACCCACGTGCCCAAGCGCCCGGGTGACTCTTGCGACACCTCGGCGGTGAAAGGTCCGTCGTTTAGGTAGGAACTCAGCACGAGCGGTTCTGTCTTGAAGAGGTCCCGTTTGTCCATCATCAGGTGCCAGATGGCGCGCTCGTGTTGCTCGCACCACGCCCACTGCTCTCGGGTGTAGCCCATCACCTCGTAGTTAGGCAACTCGGGGAACAAGACAGACAGGAGGTAGAGCACCTTGCCGCGGTAGAGCATTTGCTCCAAGAGGCGACTCTTCTTGCTCGTGAAAGGCTGTTGCCGGAAGAGGTGCGCGCTCACCACATCGGCGGGGATACACTCCTTGCGCATGGTCTGCTTCTGGTAGTCGTACACCACGCGGTTGTAGTACTCGTAGTCGCTGCCGAGGTACATATCTGCCCCCACGGCGATGTCTTCTCCGGCGAAATAGATAGAGGCGTTGAATCCCGAGATGAAGAGGTAGATGGTGGGTATCGGCATGTCGGGGTAGAGGTAATGCAGCCGCGTGAAGGCACCGTCCAAACTCCGCTGTATGTCGCTCACGTCTGCGAACAGCTCCTGCTCGCGGGCGTTGGTCTGCCGAAAGCCGTAGAGCGTGTCGTTGAGGAACTGCGGCAACGCCTCTTGCAGGTAGGCGGTGTCGCTCGCGGCAATGCCCAATATATCCTCGGCGAACAGCGGCATGAAAGCGGGGTAGTCTGCGAACAATCGTGCGATTCCCTCTGCCGTATGCCCATCCGCCAACAATGCACTGTCAAACCGCACTATCTCCACATGCTGCGGCGCCATCTCCTTCTCCGCGGGGAAATAGGCTCTACCTCTCCGGCAGCCCGCCAGCGCCAAGCAAAGGAGCAGACCCACCCCGACAAAGAGAAAGCATAATGCCCTCTTAATTCTTACTTCATAATTCTTAATTAAACACCTATTCATCCCATCCGATACCTTTATATTTGTTCAAATCCCATTCTTCCTCCACCTCGTTCAGGTATATCGTTTGCGGTTCGCCGTCGTCCTCTGCCGCCACGTCGCTCTCCGCCTCTTCGCGCACGGTGATGTCGATAGGTGCGTGCGAAATCTCTATCACCTGATTCTGCTCTTTGTTCAGTTCCGTCCAGAGCATGTCTTTCAACTCGCTGATTCCCAGTCCGCTGACAGCGGATATGCACACCACGGGAATGCCTACTTCCTCGGAAAGTTGAGAGTTGAGAGTTGAGAGTTTAGAGTCGGGAGTATCTTCCAGCAAGTCGCACTTGCTGATGGCGAGGATGCGTGCTTTGGTAAGCAGTTCGGGGTTGTATTTCTCCAGTTCGCGGAGCAGGATACGATACTCTGCGGCGATGTCCTCCGCCGTGGCGGGCACCATGAAGAGCAGCACGGCATTGCGCTCAATATGCCTCAGGAAGCGCAGTCCGAGCCCCTTGCCTTCTGCCGCGCCCTCGATGATTCCCGGGATGTCTGCCATGCAGAACGACTGCCCGTCGCGGTAGGAGACGATGCCGAGTTGCGGGGTGAGGGTGGTGAAGGGGTAGTCGGCTATCTCCGGTTTGGCAGCGGAGACCACGCTCAGCAGGGTGGACTTGCCGGCATTGGGGAAACCTACGAGTCCCACATCCGCCAGCACTTTCAGTTGCAGAATCACGTTGCGCTCCTGCGCGGGCTCCCCGGGCTGCGCATAGCGCGGCGCTTGGTTGGTGGCGGTGCGGAAATGCCAGTTGCCCAAGCCTCCTCGTCCGCCTTTGAGCAGCACCACGCGCTCGTTGTGCTCACGCACCTCGCAGATGTACTCGCCCGTATCGCCGTCATAGACCACCGTGCCGCAGGGCACTTCGATGATACGGTCTTCGCCGTCTTTGCCAAAGGAGCGGCTGTCGCCACCCTTGCCGCCATCGGTCGCCATGATATGCTTTTGGTACTTCAGGTGGAGCAGCGTCCATAGGTTGCGGTTGCCGCGGAGGATGATGCTGCCGCCCTTGCCGCCATCGCCGCCGTCAGGACCGCCCTTGGGCAGGTATTTGGCGCGGTGAAAGTGCATGCTGCCTGCGCCGCCCTTTCCCGAACGGCAGTAAATCTTTACGTAGTCTATGAAGTTAGAAGAAGGCATGTTTTGGATGAAAGATTAAGGATGAAGGATTAAAGACGAAATAGATTCTTTGGATGAAGGACTAAATAGTCTCGACTCTAATAACTCATAGACAAAGGTAATAAGTCTTTTATCCTTTATCCTTTGTCTTTAATCAACTCAATGATATGGCAGATCTGTGCGAAGACATCCTCCATGCTGTTGTTGCCGTTGATGGCGAAGTAGTTGTCTTGGTGCAGATAATAGGTTGCCACGGGTTGTGTCTGCTTATGATAAACCTCAAGGCGTTTCTTGATGGTCTCTTCGTTGTCGTCTGCGCGTCCGCTGGTCTTACCGCGGTTGATAAGGCGGGTGATGACCTCTTGCTCATCCACAATCATGTCCAGCATCACCGCCTCCATCTTATATTTCTTCAGCAATTCCGTCAGCGCTTCTGCCTGCTCCACGGTGCGCGGGAAGCCGTCGAAGATGACGCCCTTGCAGTCGGCGGGGAGCGAAGCGATGAAGTTCTCGATGAGGGCAATCATCTTCTCGTCGGGCACCAAGTTGCCTTTCGAGATAATCGCGTCTATCTCCTGCCCGAGTGCCGAACCTGACTTTATTTCTGCTCGCAGCACATCACCTGTGGACAGATGCTGCAAGCCATATTTCTCTACGATGAAATCCGATTGTGTCCCCTTCCCACTACCCGGGGCACCACAAAGAATAATGTTCAACATAAATCTTATACCTTAATAAACACGAATTAAGAATTAAGAACTACGAATTATGAGTGCTAAGGCTCTTAATTCTTAATTCTTAATTCTTAATTAAAAAAGAGGTTCTTAGAGTGCCAATTTTGCACCTGCTTTGAACTTAACAGCCTTCTTTGCGGGGATAACGATAGCCTGCCCTGTTGCAGGGTTCACACCGTTGCGTGCAGCCTTCTCCACTACAGAGAGGGTAGCATAACCTACCAATTGTACGGTCTCGCCGTTCTTCAATGCCTCAACAGCAGCGTCAAGAGCAGCGTCAATCACTTTTGCAGCCTCCACTTTGGAAACCTCTGCCTTTGCTGCCACAGCAGCAACAAGTTCAGCCTTGTTCATAAATGTAACGATTTTGGGTTAAAATAAAGATTGTTTACTTGTGTTATGATTTCTAACGCTACCGGGCTAAAAATCACGGTACAAAGATACGACAAAATAATGGAACTACCAAGCCTTTGGTACAAAAAATGTGTTTTTTCGGCAAAAAAAGCCATTTTTTCTATAAAAAGCACGGTTTTTGTATGGCTAATTCAGAAAAAAGTACTACCTTTGCAGAGGATAAGAGACCGCTGCGCTGAAAGATAAAGGATAAAAGACTTAATTGCCGAAGTCCCTGAAAACGCTGTGTTTTCGGAGCAGTGGCATGTTCATTATTAATTGTTAACTGTAAACCATTTTACATGCGTAATCTCCCTGTTGTAACCCGCTCTATTCTTTGGGCAAATATCATCGTTTTCTTGTTGGACATGGTGCTTCGCCGCGCCGGCATACAGTTGTCAGACGTTTGCGGACTGCACTATTTCACTGCACAGCAGTTCCATATCTGGCAACCTCTCACGTATATGTTTCTTCACGCCGACCTCGGACATATCTTCTGCAATATGTTCGCGGTGTTGATGTTCGCGCCGGTGTTGGAGCGCGAGTGGGGGTGGAAGCGTTTTCTGACCTACTATCTCGTCTGCGGCGTGGGTGCAGGCTTGGTGCAGGAGGCTGTATGGGCGATGATGTACCAGCCGACGCTCAGCGCCATGTCAGCGGCGCAAGCGGCGTACTATATCAATCCTTTGGTTACCATCGGCGCGTCGGGTGCCGTCTTCGGTATCCTGTTTGCGTTCGGCTGGTTGTTCCCGAATGTGCCGCTGTTTATCATGTTTGTGCCTATTCCCATCCGTGCGCGCGTGTTTGTGATTATCTACGCGGCTATCGAACTCTTTGCAGGCTTGGGCAGTGTAGTGGGTGCAGGCGACCATGTAGCGCATTTTGCCCACCTCGGCGGCATGTTGTTCGGCTGGTTGCTGCTGCTCTGGTGGCGCCATGTGAGCGACAACGGCTCGAGCGAGTGGCACCACCGTTGGCGTCAGTTCACCAACCGTTTCCGCAAGCACCCCCGCCTCGACAGCAGAACCGATAAAGACTACTCCGACTACCACTACCAGAAAAGGGTGTAAGGAAAAGATTAAGGATAGAAGATCGATTGCCTTCGTCTGTGAGTTTCAGAGTCAAAACTATTTAGTCTTTAATCCTTTATCCTGTGTCCTTTATCTCTTCAAGAATTTCTCCCTATTGACGATGAACCGCAGATGTGTCCCCTCTCCGAGGAGGAGGTCGCCTTCGGGTGTGTGCTGGTATGCCTGTACGCGGAAATGCAGTTTCCTGCCCTCCGCGGCGGTCAGTTCTGCCGTAGCATAGACCGACGCTCCGACGGGCGACGGACGCAGGTGGCTGCTCTCGATATGTGCGCCCACGGTGGTCTGCCCTTCGTCCAACTGCTCCTGTACGGCTGCCATCGCAGCGTTTTCCATCAGGGCGAGCATAGAGGGCGTCGCCCATACAGGCATGTCGCCCGAGCCCAAAGCCTGCGCCGTGTGTTGCTCGCCGACGACGAGCGTGCTCTTGTGAAATGTGCCGATAATCATGTCTTTTGTGTTTTGCCTGCAAAGATACTGCTTTTTGCCGACATACGCAAGCGTCTGGCGCAAGATTATCGTATAGTGTTCACTTCGAAACGCAATTCTGTGTGCAAGTTAGTCAAAATGTTTTGAAAAATAAAATAACGTTGTTTCTAAATTCAATTTTTTTCTCTGGGTGTGTTTCCTCTTTCCTTTTCATCTTCAATCGTGTATAGTGATTGGTTCGTATGCAGGAACTCGCTCATAGTGATGGTTTTGACAATCTGCCAATATGGTGGAAAGCAGTTTCACTACTGTCTCTGCAATAGGAAAACTTTTTTGCTGTGCGGTGGTAGAGTTTATTTTTCAGTGATTAGATTATTACTAAATAGCAGGTGAAGTTGATTAGTATTTTGTAAAAATCTATATACTGTATCAAAACAGTTGGTGATTCTTTCTATATGAATTTTCTTTGTTTCTGCAGTATTATATGATTTGCTTACAATGCTATTATATGTTTCAAATATCAATGCGATTGCTTTTTTACAGATTTCACTTGTAACTTCTCCGATATTATCATAATTCTCTAACTTTAATTCTTGTATCTTCTTTATTAATTCATTGCATTTTTCTATTAAATGTATGTTCTTTAGTTGTGGGGAATAATTCAAGGGAGTTCTTGACCATTTATGTGCATAAACCTCTAACGAGTCCGGAAATGAAAGATAATGGTTAAGTTTATAGGTCGCATTCAAAATATTGTTGTAATTCCATGCGTCACGTTTTTTATACATATCCACGATATGCTTGAGCAAATTCTCCCAGTAATCAGGAGTTGGTTGTTCTTCCCAATAGGTTAGAAGTTTCTTCGTTTCACACCAACTATTTGAGTTTATGAGTGATTGCTCTTGATATTTTACATGGCATTTTAGATAAGCTCTGCTTCCATATCCAAAGTTTGACATGATTCTAAACGCAAAACTACTTTCAGGAACCTGTATCCACCCAGAGTCTCTCCAGCCATTCTCCTCGTATGAGGAAAAGAGGACGGGATGGATCCAAATGTTATAACATAGAGCATCTATCTTTTTGTCAAATGATAACATCTTCATAATTCTAAAGTTCAGATTAAGCCTATAACTTTGTACCCCTCTAAGCGTTTTTTTAGTACACTAATAATGGCATTCAACCATTTGTTTCCTATTACGAAAAATCTGTTATCATTAAAATTATCAGTTTTATATCTTTGAGTAAATTCTGCATAGACATTTTCAAATTCAACTTTTTCTTCGTCATTTAAGACTAACCATCCTATTTGTGGATCTTGACGACAATACATAAAAAGACAATATTCTATGTAGAACATAACCTTTTTGGTATCTATCTTAAGTTCTTCAGAATCTTTGCTTAATATAGAAGCAATAGAATCATTGGTAAGTCTCATTATAATAGGCTCAAAGATATTAGGATTCTGTACCAGTACCAAGTGTAGTCTATATGCTGATATCATACTTTGGATATCCCCAAATTCCAAAGCTTCGTATAAGTTGATAGTAGCTACTAATAGCGCAAATCTATATTCCTGATATTCCGGGGACTCTTTCTCATTGGAAATGGTCTTCAAATAAAAATACATTGCCGAACCTATATGGTAAGAGTTGTGTCCATTATTAGTAACGTCTTCTGGGTTATCTTTGAAATGTTGGCAGAAACCACTACCTTTTTTCTTGACGTTTACAACATCAAATCCGCCTAGGCTAGAAGTTGCAAGCATGTTGATTTCTTGGGCAATTTTAAAAATAGTATCCATATTGTAATGTTTTTGTTTGCATAGGAACTCCTGCTATGCGGGTAAAAAATAAAGGGAACTTGGTGCGTCCATACAAAGGACAACACGAGAGACATAGGTACAAAAAAAGCGTGGGAGTTCCTTTGATGTCGTTCCCACTCTTGAGGCTCTCGCATTGCCTTTTCTCTAAGAACGACAACGCGAAGCCCACGCCGATATAAATAACCACAAGTACAGATATTGTGTAATATATGCACTTTCAACCACCTATGCGGGTATCATCTACCCAAGGCAAGAATACGGAAATTTACACCACGAGGACATCCATCGTTGCGTATGCTCTGAGAGAAAAACTTTGAACTTGCGAGATTCAAGAATCAGAACAGCGCTTCAACAAACGCCTTTTTCAACATGTCTGCTTGCCCACCGAGTTTATACCTGCAAACGTATTCAAATACTATTTAAGCATTGTTTTAATAGTATTCAAATATATCCGTAGATATTGATTTGTTCGCAGCGGAGCGTACAACTGCCCCACCACTCGCAGACCCCCACCGTGGGTTTCGCGCTGCAAAGGTACAAATTTTTTTTCACATACGCAAGGGGAGAGCACAAAAAAAAGACAGCCTAACGATTGTTAGACTGCCTTTGGTGGAAGATGGCTACTGCCTGCTATGCTCAGGGCAGTTGAATAAAGCGATAGTTGATTTGGTCGGAGAAGTCGGCTATCATGTAGAATGCAGGGGGATAATGGTCTTCTATGGCATCCACGATGATAGCGGTGAGGCCCGCATACTGTGTGATTTCGCGGCTGTGGTCGTGTCCGCACCAATACATCTCCACGCCGCCTTGCTCAAGCAACGAGGTCAGTTCATAGGTCTCCTCGATGGCGTAGTTGGAGGTATGGCCCTGCGAGTTATCGCGCTTGAAGAGATGGGTGTGGGTGAAGACGACGGTGTGGCGGAAAGGAGAAGAAGACCCACCCCGCCCCTCCCTACTAAGGGAGGGAGAAAGATTAGTTTCCGTAGTCGAAGGTAATTCACTTTCTCTCCCCCTTTGTAGGGGGAGTTGGAGGGGGTCTTGTAGTAGTTCGCGCAACCATTGCAGTTGGGCGGTGCCGAGGGTGCCTTCGGCGGAGTCGAGGCAGATGAAGCGGTCGAGGACGGTGCTGTCGGGAAGCATGGTGTAGAACCAATAGACCGATGTACCGAAGTAGCCGCGCCACTCATCCCATTGGTTGAAATACAAGTCGTGGTTACCCGGGGTGATGGCGAGGGTCGTGGTCAGTGGCGAGTGGTTAGTGGTCAGTAGATTAGGCAAACCTTGTAGCAGTGAGACGGCATAGGGGATGTGCCCTTGTGCGTTGACGAGGTCTCCGAGGTGGATAGCCAGCGGGCAGAGGGTGTCGGCAGCGGCTGCCTGCACGAAAGTAGTGAGGTTGGTGGGCACGGAGTCGATATGCGAGTCGGTGCAGACATAGACGCGGTAGTCCGCCGAGGGGACGACCACCGCAGGGATTCCCACGCTGTCGTTGTACGCCATTGACTGCTCGAAGCGGGTACTGACCTCGGGGCTGGAGCCGTTGAACATCCCCGCCATGTCGTAGTTGGGATTGCAGGAGGAGAGGATAATTAAGAATGAAGAATGAAGAATTAAGAGCCTCCATGCTCTAAATGGTTGGTATGGTATTTTTTTGAGTTTCATATTAGTGGTCAGTGGTTAGTGGTCAGAGTTATCGGAGTACTCTGAGTATTCGGAGTATTCAGATAGGCATTATTATCTCTAAAAACGGTATGCGAAGCCTGCGCGGAGGTAGGCGGAGTAGAGGGTGGCATTGAGGTGGAACATGCCCGTGGGCTTGATTTCGCCCTCGAGGATGGTGCGCCAGTGGATGTCGATGTCGTAGCGGGCGCCGAGGCGGAAGATAGGTTGCCACATGCGCTCCATCTGGAAGTCGTCGATGTTCGATGCTGCTACCCATATATTCCACGGGCAGTCGCTTGGGCGGCAACCTACTTTCAGTTCGTAGAGCAGGTTGAAGGGCTCGCAGACGTATGCCGCCGCGGAGTGGTAATCGGTCTGCCAATCGTTCATCACCCGCCCGAACATACCGATGCGCACGGAGACGTAGTCCATGCGGTAGCCGAGGGCGACGGCGGCGCAGAAATCATTGGCGCGGTTGCGGGCAAAGGCGGTGTAGAAGAGGTCTGTCTCCAAGAAGAGGTCGCCGACGGGCAGCGGGAATTTCGGGCGAACCAGCAAGGCGCCGGTATAGACATTGGCGGACGACAAGCGGATGTTCGCCTGCATCTCGAAATGCGTGTTGATGGGCATGAACGCGCGGAGGTTGATGTTCGCGAAATGGGCGTAAGTGCGGTTGTAGGCATACTCCGCGGAGACCTCGAGGGAGTAGGGGTCAGTGGTCAGTGGCAAGTGGTCAGCCTGCTGCGCGTTGCTTGCGGGAGCCCCGAAAAGGGAGGAGGTGAACAGCAAGAAGAATAGTAATAAGAAATGTTTGGTTTTCATATTGCGCGGTAACTAATGGTGGTTATCTTCTCCCTCCCTTCCGGGGTCCCCACAAGCAACGCGCAGTGGGGTGGCTTCAGGGAGGGCAGGAGAGGGTCTTCATACATTGATTATCGTGATGCCGGCGCCACCTCGGTCGGGGTCGCCATCGCGGAAGGTGAAGAGCGAGCGGTGGTATTTAGCGCGGTGAGCATTCTGCCCGTTGAGGTAGTCGCGGACAAGTTGCTTGAGCGCGCCGGTGCCCGTACCATGTAAGACCGTAACCTCTCCGGCATTGACCATGACGGCATCGTCCATGAAGCGGATAAAGGTCTCTAATGCTTCGTCCACGCGCATACCGCGGAGGTCGAGGTAGGGGGTGAAGTCTGCTTTGCGCTTGAGTTGGTAGTTGATGGTGGAATTAGACTGCGGGCGAGATGCTTGTGTCCCGAAAGATACCCCGCCTCCTGCCCCCCTCCCCGCAAAGTTCACCCCACTGCGCGTTGCTTGCAGGGACCCCGAGTGTTGGGCGGGGGAGTTGAGAGACCGCAGGCGAGACGCCTGCGTCCCCAGTGACTTAGCGGGCTTCTCTTTGGGAAGGCGAGCGGGGCTCTCGTCAGTGAGGGTGAGATGGCGGAGGGCGGCGAAGTCGCGGAGGACTTTGGGGGTGGTTTGAGGGTTTGGAGTATTCTGAGTATTCTGAGTATTCTGAGTATTCGGAGTTTTCCGATTATTTCGCGAGGGCTTTTCGGGAGTGGCTACCTTCTCCTTCATTGCTTCTACGCGGGCGCGGGCTTGTTGGGTGCGGGCTTTATCGGCTTGGGCTTCTTTGATTTCGCGGATGGTGCGCTCGATGGTGGCGTTGCTCTTTTGCAGGAGATCGGCGGCTTGCTGCTTTGCTTCGTCCATGACCACTTTCTTCTTCGCTTTGAGCCCTGCTATCTCCTGCTCGTAGAAGGCAATGCGCTCCTCAAGATGTTTCTCACGCAGGCGGATGTTCTGCCGTTTGTTTTCCCAATAGCGTTTGTCGCGGGCGATGTCTTGCAGTTGCTTGTCGTAGTCGATATGCTCTTCGCCAACGAGGTCGGTGGCATGGGCGATGATAGTCTCCGGCAGCCCGATGTTGCGCGCTATCTCCACGGCGAAACTGCTGCCCGCCTGCCCGATGGAGAGTTGGAAGAGCGGTCGCATCTGTCCGCGGTCGTAGAGCATGGCGCCGTTGACCACGGCAGGTGTCTGCTCGGCGAAGTGCTTGAGGTTGGTGTAGTGGGTGGTGATGACGCCGAAAGCACCTTGGCTAACGAGTTGAGTGAGGATGGCTTCAGCGATGGCACCGCCGATGAGGGGCTCGGTGCCGGAGCCGAACTCGTCTATCAACAGCAGCGTGCGCGCGTCGGCTTGGCGGAGGAAGTCCTTCATGTTGCGGAGGTGCCCTGAGTAGGTGGAGAGGTCGTCTTCTATCGACTGCTCGTCGCCGATGTCCACAAGGATATTGCGGAAGATGCCCATCTCGCTGCCTTCGTCGAGGGGCACCAACAAGCCGCACTGGAGCATGTATTGGAGCAGGGCAACGGTCTTGAGGCAGACGGATTTGCCGCCAGCGTTCGGTCCGCTGATGATGAGCATGCGGTTCTCTTTGAGGCGCAGGGAGAGGGGGACAAGCGTCTTGCCTTGCTGGCGGAATTTGAGGTAGAGGATGGGATGTCGCGCCTGCCGCCAGTCGAGCATAGGCTCGTTGTGGAGCGTGGGGCGGACAGCGAGCAGAGCGCGGGCATACTCGGCTTTGGCGCGGAGGAAATCGATATAGGCGAGGGCTTGCTCGGAGGCTTTGATGTCGGGGAGGGAGGGGCGTAGACGGGTAGTGATGTCTTGCAAGATACGAATACGCTCGCGGCGCTCTGCGCCCTCGAGTTCGCGGATGTGATTGTTGGCTTCTACCACTTGTTGAGGCTCGATGAAGACCGTCTTGCCGGTGGCGGACTCATCGTGGACGATACCGCCGATTTTGCGTTTGTAGGCAGGGGGGACAGGGATGACGAGCCTGCCCTCGCGCATGGTGGGGGCGGCATCTTTGTCGAGCAAGCCTTCTGCCTGCGCTTGCCGGAGAATCTGGTGGAGTGCACGGCTGACGGAGCCTTGCGCCGCCGCCATCTCGCGGCGGATGCGGCTCAGTTCGGGGCTGGCATTGTCTGCCAAACGACCGTACTTATCGAGCACGCTCTCTATCAGGCGTAGTACGAAGAGGATGCCTTGACTGTTGTCGGTGGCGTTGCCGATGGAGAGCGCGGAGAGGCAGGGGAAACGCGCAGGGTCGAGGGCGGCGAAGAAGGCTTGCAGACGAGCGGCGTAGTCGATGGTCTTGCTCAAGTCAAAGAGTTCTGCTTCATCAAGGAAAAGCCCCTCGATGCGGATGCGGGCAAGGGGCTCGCGCATGTCGTGGATTTCGCCGCGGGGGAAGTCGAGAGAGCCGTCTTCGAAGATACGCTTCATCTCATCGGTTTCATCAAGCAGGCGAGCGATTTCGGCGGGGTCGTTGGAGAACGCCATCGCGTCCACCTGCTCTTTGCCGAGCGGGGAAGTGCAACGGCGGCGGAGCTCGTCGCGAACGGTGGTGAAGTCTATTTTTTGCTCAATAGGATTCATGATTGTCTTCTACGAAAACGCACAAAAAATTATAACAAAAATGAACGAGAACTCTTTTATGAACAGATATTTTCTACAATTGGGCAAATACTATTTTAACATATAATTGCCGTGTAATTATTTTGTTATGATTTTTGGCTAGTAGGTATCATTTTGTTATGGTATGGAATTGTGTTTTTGCGGAAGTTAGGTCTCGGTAAGGTCTCGACAAAGTCTCGAGGATATCTCGACAAAAACACGAGGCAAGTATAGATAGCATATTGCTATAATATCGTTTGTTTTTGCGGCAGATTGCTATTGGTGTGTATCAGCCGAGGATGCGGACATCGCGTAGGACTTTGGCTCCGGCGGCGTTGTTGAGTTTGGCGACCAACTCGAAGCGGCAGTCGAAGAGTTGGGCTTTGAGTGCGGCGCTGGAGATGTGGACGATAAGCATGCCGTTTTTGACCTCCACGGAGCGCGTGAGGCGGGCAACGCTCTCCCCCATGACCTCGGGCCAAAGTTCGACAATCCGCGTCTCTAAGACGGGTTGCTCCAAGCCTGACTCGCGCAAGAATGCGACGATGGCATCTCCTATGGTTACTGTCAGTCCGCGCATGGTGAGGATGAAGGATAAAAGATAAAGGATAAAAGACTTATTACTTTCGTCTATGAATTAGGATGAAAGATAAAGGATGCAGGATGAAAGACTTATAACCTTTTTCTTTGAGGTTGTCAATACTATTTAGTCTTGGTCATTTATCTTTCTTGGGTCTTCGGAGGTAGATTGCTTGACGGGTTTTTAGCACTCGGATGGATGGGTCGAAATTGTTGTATTGTTGCACTTTCTTGAGTTGTACGCCTTCTCTTTGGCAAATCTCCCATAGGGTCTCGCCTGGGGTAACCCACATGAGCGTTTTCTCTTTTGGGGCTTGGGCTTTCTTCTTGCTGAGGTAGATACGCTCTCCCGCTTGGAGCGTCCTGCCGAGGGCATCGTTATCCTCGCGGAGGTCTCGCTCCCTGACATTCAGACTGAAAGCGACCGAAGCATAGGTGTCTCCCTCTCGAGCAAGGACATACTTCACACCGTTGCATTTTTGCTTCTTGTGGTTTATGAAAAACAGTTTTTTCTCTTGCATTGCCGAGAGCGGCTCTTCATATTCGGGCTCCGGATTGGAGGTGATGATGGCAATCGGCTCGTTTTTTCTTACCACCACGGGACGGTCGGCTGAAGGATTAGTTCTTGTATTACAGACGGTTTCCCAATTCCTGTCGGTGAGTTTGTCAAGGTGGTAGTCTTCAATAAGTTTGATGAGTTTCTGGGGGTATTTGGGGTCGGTGGCGTAGCCGCATTTCTTGAGCCCGTATGCCCAACCTTCGTAGTCCTCAACGGCAATCTCAAAGAGCGGCTGATAGCGCGAGCGTTGGAGAAAGACCGCGTGGTCGTCGAAAGATTGGCTTGCGTTCTTGTACACGCGGAAACAATCGTCTTTCTTGTCATCGTCTTTGAGGTAGGTTTTGCCCGTCCAGTCGGAGGTGCACTTGATGCCAAAATGATTGTTGGCGCGGGTGGCGAGTTCGCTGGTGCCCGCCGCCGATTCGAGGAGCGCCTGCGCCATGATGATGGAGGCGGGAATGCCATAGTGCTTCTGATTGTCCACTACTACATCACGCCATTGGGCAATGTATTGCAAATACTGCTGATTCAGGGAAGACTGTGCGTGTGCTTGGAGAAAGAAAGCGCACAAGAGACAAATGACAATGGCCGGTTTCTTCATTTTCTGCATAATCTATATAAAAACGCTGCAAAAGTACAAAAAAATTTGCACACCTGCAAAAAAAATCGTACCTTTGCACGCTAAATTGTGGAAAATTATGAAAAAGACTATTTTGTTCGCCGTGTTGGCATGTATGCTGGTCGGGTTTAGTTCGTGCAGTTACTACTCTCCGACAGAAGTGATATACGAGTCTAACTTCAAGACGCTGGACTTGCATGTGTATTCCGGCCAATGGACTTTTTCGGACGCGGGTGGGTATTATTATTGCACTTTCAAGGTGCCGGAATTGACATCGGCGATATACAACTATGGAGTGGTAACCTGCTATCGGGAGTATAACAGGGGCATGAACACTGCTTATCAGTTGCCGCTGCCGCAGACGATACATAATGTGGATGAAGGCAACGGCGCATTGTACACGACTACGATAGACTATTCGTTCTCGGTGGGCATTGTGGAGATAGTGTTGACGAACAACGACTTTATGTATGTTGTTCCCGAGGAGATGGACTTCCGTTTGAATATGGTTTGGTAATTCAATAACGAGATAGAAATGAAGAATTTTGCATTGATTGGTGCGGCGGGATATATTGCGCCGCGACATATTAAAGCCATCGCCGATACGGGCAATAACCTGATGGTGGCTTACGATAAGTTCGACTCTGTGGGGCGGTTGGATGCCTCTTTCCCGGAGTGCTCTTTTTTTACGGAGAACGAGCAGTTTGACCGCTTCTGTTCGAAGCAGATGCGCACGGATAATCCGCTGCATTGGGTGGCGATATGCACGCCGAACTATACGCACGATGCGTTTATCCGCTACGGGTTGCGTCTCGGTTGCGACGTGATTTGCGAGAAACCGTTGGTGCTCAATCCGTACAATATCGATAACCTCGTGGAGATGGAGCAAGAGACGGGACACAAGGCATATACTATCCTGCAACTGCGTTTGCACGACAAGATACGGGCGCTGAAAGAGAAAGTGGAGAAAGGTCCGAAAGACAAGGTGTACGACATTGATTTGACCTACATCACCAGCCGCGGCAAATGGTATTATTCCAGTTGGAAAGGCGATGTGCACAAGGCGGGTGGTATAGCGACGAATATCGGCGTGCATTTCTATGATATGCTGCAATGGATATTCGGTCCGGTGGAGAAGAATATCGTGCATGTGATGTCGTTTGACCGCGTGGCGGGATACTTGGAGTTGAAGCAGGCGCGTGTGCGTTATTTCCTGAGTATCAATGGAGACTGCCTGCCGGAGAATGCCGTGCAAGGAGAGAAACGAACCTACCGCACGCTGGCGATTGACGGCGAGGAGTTTGAGTTCTCGCAGGGTTTCACGGAGTTGCATACGGAGAGCTACAAGCATATCTTGGCGGGCGAGGGTTTCCGTATCTCGGAGGCGCGTCCGTGTATAGAGATTGTAAGCCAAATCCGGCATGCAGAGCCTATCGGATTGGTGGGCGACTACCATCCGCTGGCGAAACTGCCGCTGGCGAAACATCCGTTTGGATGGGATGAGAAACGGTAAGACATTTCATGTAAGACATTTCATGTTGGTCATTTCATGTTAATTTATGCGTAATCGGCTGAGATACATATTGTTTTTGGGGTTGGCGGCGATGGTCGTCGGGCTGTCGTCTTGCGTTACCAGCCGAAGGGTGAACTATATGCAAGAACCCGACAGAAAGATTCCTTCCTATGCCGACACGCTGTCGTTTGAGGACTATCAGTTGCGGGTGAATGACCGTTTGTATATCTATGTCTATTCGTTGGACGAGAAGATAACGGCACTCTACAACTCGGGGATGACCAACACCAATATGCGTTATCAAATAAGGCAAAATTCAACATACGGCTCGAATGAGTTGTACACGTATCTGGTTGATATAGAGGGAAATATCGATTTTCCGACCTTAGGAAAGGTGCAGGTGTTAGGCTTGACGACACGTGAGGTAAAACGCAAGTTGGAAGAAGAGTTAGGGCAGTTGATGAAGGACATTCCCGGCTATAAGACCATCTCCGCGGAGGTGAATATCGTGCAACGCTCGTTCTCCATTATCGGCGCGCAAAGTGGACGCTACTATATCGACCGCGAGAAGATGACCATCTTCGAAGCGCTGGCGATGGCAGGCGACTTGGGTGAGTTCTCCGACCGCTCGGAGATAAAGTTGGTGCGCGAGAAAGACGGCGTTACCACGATAAAAACCTTTGATGTGCGCTCGAAAGATATCATTAACTCAGAGTTCTATTACATCGAGCCAAATGATATCATCTATATCCGCCAAATCCCCGGCAAGTCGTTTGGTATCAACTCGGCAGGTACGGCGGTGAGCGTGGTGGCATCGACAATCTCGTTCGGCGTGTTTGTTTACTCGCTGGTGCAGACGGGAATTCACCTATACAACAAATACAACCCCGTTCCGGCGCAATAAAGGAGGACAGAGAAATGAAGCGAAAGATACTATACGGATTGCTCCTCCTTCCGCTGCTGTTGAGCAGTTGCTACAGCCACAAGGTGATAGGTCTGCTGCAAGAGCCTACCAAGCACAACGACTTGCCCGTGTACGACTCGGCGGAGTATGTGCCTTACACGATACGGGTGAACGATGAGATTATCTACCGTCTGATTACGATGGACGAGACTATTTCAAGGACCATCTCGGGCAACCAATCTTACACTGGGCAGTACGCAAACTCCTACCGTGTCTATTCTGACGGTACGATAGATGTGCCGTTCTTGAAACCCGTGCATGTGGAGGGACTGACGATAGAGCAGGCGCAAGACACCCTGCGGGCGGCATTCCGCGAGATAATCCCCGACGCAGACGTGAAACTGGCACTATACAATAAGTATTTCACCGTCGTGGGCGATATCAACGCTGGCGAGTACTATATATATAAGGAGAAGATGAATATCTTTGAGGCGCTTGCCATGACGGGTGATTTGATGAACTCTGGCGATAGGCGGCATGTGCGAATCATTCGGCCGCAAGGCAACGGCGAGGAGCCCGAGGTGCTGGAGTTTGATATCCGCACGAATACCATCATCAACTCGAAATACTACTATGTCTATCCCAACGACGTGATATACGTGGCGCGGACGAAAGACAGTTTCTTTAAGGTGCCCTCTTACACGGGTTTCCTCGGGCTAATCACCTCATCGCTATCCCTGCTGGTATCGGTGCTCAACTACACCGTGCTGCTGATAGACTAAACAATTCAACTCTCAAAGTCTTTTTCTATGGCAGAAAATTCTACATATACGCCTACCGGCAATAGCAACTACATCTACGGTCAGCCTAACAATGCGCAGTACTATGGCTCGGGGAACTACGGTCCCGGCAACTATGGGCAAGGAAACAATAATGACCTGAATGAGGAGGAAGAGAGCAACTTCAATATCATGGAGTGGGTGATGCTATTCCTTCATTATTGGTACTTGTTCGTGATTGGTGTGGCGATAGCATGGGGTTGCGCGATGCTCAAGAACCGCAAGTGGTTGCCGTCTTACTATTCGCAGGGAACTATCATCATCAAGGAGTCCGGCTACTACGGTGGGGCTAACTCGGCGCTGATGCAGGGCTTTGGCGTGGATGCAGGTTATAAGAACGTGAACAACCAAGTGATTATGCTTGGTTCCTATGACTTGATGTGCCGTGTAGTGGACTCGTTGCCCTTCATGCGGACGGAGTATATCACGCAGGGACGCTTCAAAACCCGCAATCTGTATCACAACACGCCTATTCTCATAGAGACATCGCGCATAGAGCCTATGGCGTATGCTATCCTTTTCCAGTTGGAGATAAATCCCGATGGCTCACTTGTCATCACCTCAACGGATGAGGACGTGCCCATGACCGTTACGGCTCGCTACGACGAGCCTATTCATTGCTCGCTTTTTGACGGAGTGATACACCCCTCCGACGTGAGCCTGTCCAGCGGGAAGATGTTCTTCCGTTTCCGTACGAAAGAGTCGTTGGTTGGGGAGTTTATGGGGCGCCTGCAACTGAGTTTCGTGGGAGAAGGAAGTACCGTGCTGGCAATCGCACTCACCAGTGAAACCCCGCAACGCGACTGCGAGTTTATTGACAAACTGGCGGAGATTTACTTGCTCCAGAATCTCGAGCAGAAGAACGAGGTGGCGGAGAACAGTATCCGCTTCATCAACCAGCAGTTGGTAACCCTCCAATCCTCTTTGGAGGTCAGCGAGGGGGCGATGACGCAATTCCGACAGGAGAACCGCTTCGTGGATGTAGGCTCCTACGCCGGACAGTTGATGACTCGTATCTCGCAGTATGACCAGCAGAATATGTCTCTCAAATTGAAAGAGACCTACTTTGATTACCTGACCAACTACTTGCAAACCAACATCGAAAACGGCGCAGTGATAGCCCCCACTTCGCTGGGGTTGAACGAGCCGATACTGATGTCGCTCGTGCAACAGTTGAACGACCTGCGCATACAACGCGGAGAGTTGAGCGAGAAGAACGTCTATTATGCCAAGTACACGAAAGATATTGAGAACGTGAAAACGGCTATCAACGAGGTGGTGGGTAGCATGCGCGCGTCCTTGGAGATAGAGAAGCAAGACCTGAAAGACCGCTTTGCCGATGTGGAGGAGGAGATTAAGAACCTTCCTTCCAAGGAGTTGCAGATGGTTGCCATTGAGCGCAACTACCGTATCGACGACAACTACTACACCTTCTTCCTTCAAAAACGCGCCGAGGCGGAGATTCAGAAAGCCGGCAACACTCCGGACAACAAGATTTTGGACAAAGCCCGCACCACGGCAGTGGTCAATGGAAAGGCCAAGTCGAAAAACACCTCGACGGCGCTCATCATAGGTCTGCTGGTACCGTTGGTGTTGATTGTTCTGAGCGAGTTGCTCAACAATAAGATTCGCACGGCAAAAGATGTCAAGAAACTGAAAGGGTATGCCCAGATAGGCTCTCTGCGTCATGCGCGCACACAAGATCCTACTCTTGTCCGCAACAAACCCCGTTCCTCCTATGCCGAGATGATGCGCTCCATCCGAACGCGTATTGAGTTCATTATCAAGCGAAAAGAAGGCATTGTCTTGACGCTGACCTCCACGGAGTCGGGAGATGGAAAGACCTTCCTTAGCACGAACTTGGCTTCGCTGTATGGCATGTCCGGCAAGAAAACGCTCTTGATGGATGTTGACCTGCGCAAGCCGAACGTGCATACCAAGTTGGGCTTGGAAAACGGCATGGGCTTGACCAACTACCTCGTGGGAGAATGTAGCCTGGAGGATACGCTCGTGAAGGAAAACGCTTTCGGCTTTGATGTGATGAGAGCAGGTACCATCCCCCCGAACCCCGGTGAGTTGATTCACTCGGATAAGATGGCGGAACTCCTTGCCGAGTTGCGCAAAGAATATGCGTATATCGTCATGGATACCTCTCCTATCGGCTTGGTGCCCGATGCCTATACGCTCATCGAACTGTCGGATATCTGTCTCTTCGTGATACGCTGCAAACAGACCAGCAAGGCGTTCTGCAAGCAGACTATCCAACAGATGTCGGAGATGGTGGAAAACAAAGAGAAAGTGCAACTTGTGCTTTCGGATATACCCAACGAGGGACGGTATGCCTACGGCTACGGCAATGCCTACGGATACGGCTATGGCTACGGCTATGGTTACGGTTACGGCTATGGCAACCGATATGGAAGGGCAAGGAATAGTTATGGAAAATACGGTGCCTACATCTACGATAAGTTACATCACATGAAAAAAGGGAACCAACACTATTACGATGATGACGATGAGGCTTAAAGTGAGATGAAAAAATCGGCTGCTACACGCCAAGGTAGCAGCCGATTTTTGTCCCTCTGTTTTTCGCGGGTCTATCGCGGGTCTATCGCGGGTCTGTCGCGGGTCTATCGCGGGTCTCCCGCAGGTCGTCCGCAGGTCTCCCGCAGGTCGACGGTAGGGGTTTGCTATTTCACCGTCCATTTGCAGCGGACTGGAGAGATGATGCTGCCCTCGTCTTTGAGGGACTTCATCGCTTTGTCCACTTCCTTGCGGTCGAGACCGGTGAGTTCTGCAATCTTGCCGGCATTGAGCGGCTCGCCTGCCTGACGCATGGCTGCCAATACTTGTTCTTTTGATTCCATAATCGTATAGTTGATAATAAGTTGTGTTGTATAGTCGAAACTATTTAGTCTTGGCTCTTGGCTCCTGGTTCCTGGCTCCTTTATCCCAATCTACATTCTCAGTTTGAATCCCGAGAGCAGGGTGTCGGGGGCGAAGTGGAAGACGGATGCCATCTCCCCTGCCATGCAGAAACCGCATTCGCGGCACTGCTCCGTGCCGTAGCCGAGGCACAGACTGCGCGAGCCATCGGTGTAGATGAAGTTCGTTACGAAGCACTCTTTGCCTAACTGTATCTGCCCTAACGCATTCTTTTTCATCCGTTTAAGCCCTGAGCGGGAGTTCATGATGGGGTAACCTTTGCGCTTGTATTCCAGCACGCGGTCGATGATAGCCGCTTTCTGCTTCGGAGGCAAAGACAAGTACTCCGTCCCGGGGTAGGGCGTGTGGAAATTGATGGAAATCTGCTCAATGTACGGGCTGCTCTTCACGTACTCCATCGCTTGGTCGAGTGACTCATGGTTGAGCGTGTTCACCACCATATTCACGCAGATATGTTTCTGCCCCGAGCGGCGGATGTTCTCCTCCAAGCGTGCAAACGTCCCCTCGCCGCGGATACGGTCGTGGTACTCACCCACGCCGTCCATACTCACCCAGATAGAGTGGGGGTGTATCCACGAGAAGTCCTGCTGCGCATTGGTCGTAACCGTGATGGAGAAGAAACCTATCTGCAACGCCGCGTCTATCAGGTCGTTGATGGTGCGGTCGCCCTCGCGCCAGAGGGTAGGCTCGCCGCCCTCAAGGTCGATGAAGCGCGAGCCCTGCTCGTAGGAGTAGCGCATGTCCGCCACGATATCATCGAACGTGCGCTGCTTGTAGCCCGCGCTGCCGTACACGCTGCAATGCTTGCAGCGAAGATTGCACTTGTCGGTGATGAACAACACCGTCTGCAGCGGCGCACGCCGCCCGAAGAAACGCGCACGCACAAACCACTGCGCAAGATATAGATAATGAAGAGGATTCATTGTTCTGTAAGGACTGTCTGCCTACGTTTTTTCGAGTGCAAAGATAGTGCTTTTTGACGGAATATGCAAGATTATCGGGCTTTTTTTTGCTTATATCGGAAAAAAGCAGTAACTTTGCGGCGAAATGGATAGGCATGTGCCACATAATTCGCCTTGGTGGTGGGTACCGACGCTGTATTTTGCGGAAGGCGTACCTTATTTTCTCGTTACGAGCGTGAGTATCACGCTCTTTACGCAGTTGGGCGTACCCAATGGCGAGATGGCACTTTTCACGAGTCTGATTACCTTCCCGTGGGTGTTGAAGCCGCTGTGGAGCCCATTCGTGGACGTGCTGCGCACCAAGCGCTGGTGGGTGCTCGTGATGCAGGCGGTGATGGCGGTGGCGATGTTGGGCGTAGCGCTGGCGGTGGCAGGCTGTGCCTTCCCGAAGACGGAAGCGACCTTTCCCGTACCCACCACAGTAGCCATCGCGCTGGTGTTCTTCACCATCACGGCGTTTGCCTCTGCCACGCACGATATTGCCGCCGACGGCTACTACATGCTCGCCCTCACAGAGCACCAGCAGTCGGCATTCGTAGGCTTGCGCTCCACCTTCTACAAGATAGCCAATATCTTCTGCCAATCGGCATTGCTGCTGAT